>NZ_JBEXJK010000339.1:0-9148 GCF_040609095.1 Kitasatospora sp. NPDC004799 | reverse complement strand
AACCGCCCCAGGACGCCTTCGGCATCACGGTCTCGACGGCGGGCCAGCGGGTCTGGCTCGGCGGCGAAGACGGCCCGGGCTGGAACCTGCCGGTCAGCGGCCGCCGTGGAGCAGGTGGAGCGAGAAGCCGGCGCCGGTGGAGACGGACGGCGTCCGGACCGTCGTCACCCCGGTCGCGGCGTCGTGGTACCAGCCCGAGGCGGCCGCGTCGAGCGCGGCGGCCGAGTCGAGCCGGGGCAGCGGGCCGCCGTCGGCGACCACCTGGCGCGGGGCGGGGCGGCCGTGCACGGTGAGGCGGTACGACCGCTCGGCCGGCTTGCCGGCGTAGTCGCCGTCGCTGGCGCCGATCCGGACGGTGGTGACGGCGGGGTCGGTGTGCACGTCGACCCGCTGGGTGGCCGAGGAGCCGGTGGTGAACTGCCGCGTCACGCCGTCGTCCTCGTACAGCGTGTAGGAGGAGTCGCGCCCGGGCTGCGGGTAGAGGTCGTAGTCGAGCTCGGAGCGGTCCCGGTTCTCCCAGGACAGCGTGCCCTTGGGCCACATCGGCACGATCGCGCCGCCTCGGACAAACAGCGGCAGGGTGTCGAGCGGGGCGGAGTAGCCGTCGACCGTGGTCGGGCCCTGGTAGGTGCGGCCGGTCCAGTAGTCGGTCCAGGTGCCCTCGGGCAGGTAGATGCCGTCGCGCACGGTGGTGTCCGAGTAGACCGGCGCGACCAGGAAGTCGGGCCCGGCCAGGAACTCGTACGTCGCGTTCGGGCCCAGGGTGTTCGGGTCGTGCGGGTACTCCAGGGCGAGCGGGCGGACGGCGCCGACGCCGGTGCGGGTGGCCTCCTCGGAGAGGGTGTACATGTACGGCAGCAGCCGCTCCTTCAGCTGCAGGTACTTGTGGTTGATCGAGGTGTACGGCTCGCCGTCCAGCCAGGGCTGCTCGTCCCGCTGCTCCTTGCCCGTCATGTCCTTCGCCCAGCCGTCCATGGTCATGATCGCCGGGAGGAAGGCCTTCCACTGCAGGTCGCGGGCGTACATCGTGGGGTCGCGGCGGAAGATCGAGCCGACGTCGCCGGTGTTGTAGGCGATGCCGGACATGGTGGCGCCGGCGTAGGTCGGGATCTGCCAGCGGATGTAGTCCCAGGACAGTGCCTGGTCGCCGCTCCACAGCACGCCGCAGCGCTGCGCGCCGGCCCAGGAGACCGGCAGCCAGACGAAGCCGCGGGCGTCGCTGTTGTCCTCGATCCCGGCCTTGGCCTGGTCGCAGGCGTTCAGCGCGAAGTCGTAGCCGTTGCCGACCCAGGCCACGTCGAGCTTGCGCACCCGCACGCCGGCCTTCACCTCGGCGGCCTGGTTCGGCAGGCCGTTCTGGGTCCAGAGGCCGAGCTGGGCGTGGTCCTTCCTCAGGCCCGCGCCGGTCGGCGCCAGGTCCTCGTAGCCGCAGCCGTAGCCGTCGTTGACCAGCATCCAGCCCAGCGGCATCTGGTTGGCGACGTAGGCGTCGGCGACCTTCAGCGCGTCCTGGGTGTGGCGCTCGCCGCGGTTGGCGTTGTGCAGGTAGCAGTCGGAGTCGCCGGGCTCCAGGCCGTAGACGGGCGGCATGAAGGGCTTGCCGACCAGGGCGGTGTACCGGCCGATCACCGCCTTGACGTCGCCGGTGAAGTAGTAGGCGTCCAGGCGCCGTTCCTGCTGCCCGGTGCGGACGGGCGAGCCGAAGTCGTAGATCCCGGGCGTGAAGGTGTTGCGGAAGACGCCGTAGCCGGCGGTGGAGACGTAGAACGGCTGGGAGTTGTTCCAGCCGCCCTCGTTCCAGTCGAAGCTGTTGGCGACGTGGACCGTCCGGTCGCGGTGCGAGAAGGAGCCGTTCTGCTCGCCGCCCCCGAAGAACTGCTCGTCCGCGCCGCGCACCAGGCTCTGCCGCAGTCCGCTGGTGCTCCAGCGCAGCGGGGCGTCCTCCTGCCACAGGGCGGTGCGGTCGTCGGCCTTGTACAGGCCGAAGCGCAGCGGGTGCTTGTAGACCCGCAGGACCAGGCCCTTGGCGCGGATGCCGTAGTACGCCCCGGCGTCGAAGGTGCTGGTGTCGCGCTGCGGCTCGGGCTGCGCGCGGACGATCGTGCTGCCCGCCGGATCGGTGAGGACGCCGTCCGGGGCGGCGCGCAGGCGCAGTTGGTCGTCGGCGAGGAAGTCGACCCGGGCCTTCAGGGTGCCCGCGGCGATGTCGTAGCTGCCTTCGAAGCCGCCGAAGGAGGTCAGGTCGCCCGCGTCGGAGGTCTGCGGCAGGTAGGCGGTGCCGGTGTAGGAGCCGCCGTGGGCGTCGTAGGGGACGACGAGGACGCGGTAGCGGCCCGAGGCCTTCGGGATCACCGTGGCCTCCGGGTCGGCGGTGCCCGCGCTGCTCGCCACCTGCTTGCCGGTGGCGTCGTAGACGTAGAGGTCGAAGGCCTCGGTGGGGTCCTGCCAGCGGATGGAGAGCGGGACACCGCCCTCCGGGTTGTCGTCCCAGTAGCCGGTCGGCACGTTGACGGTCAGGTCGAAGTGGTCGCAGACCGTGCCGCCCGGGTCCTGGGCGGCCCGGGTCAGCGACCGCCGGCCGGCCCGGTGCTGTCCCGGACGACCAGCTCGGGGCGCAGCAGCTGGATCGAGTTGGCCGGGGCACCCGACCGGCTGAGGGCGCGCAGCAGCAGCTCGACCGCCTCCCGGGCCATCTCGCGCTTGGGGATGGCCACGCTGGTGAGGGCCGGCCGGGCCACCCCGACCTCCGGGTTGTCGTCGTGCCCGACGATCGACAGGTCGTGCGGGACGCGGCGGCCCGCGGCCCGGGCGGCCTCCAGGGCGCCGAGGGCGAGGACGTCGTGGGTGGCGAACAGCGCGGTGATCCCCGGGTCGGCGGTCAGCGCCGTGGTCGCCGCCGCGAAGCCGCCGACCGGGGTGGGCTCGGGCGCCAGGTGGACGGCCCGCTCGGGGACGGTCAGGCCGTCGGCGGTGAAGGCGCGCCGGAAGCCGGCCACCCGCGGGGCGTGGTCGGGGCTGGCGAGCACGGCGACGCGCTCGTGGCCGAGTTCGCGCAGGTGGCGCCCGGCTAGGTAGCCGGCCCGCTCGTAGTCGATGGTGACCACCGGGAAGCGGTCGGGGGCGTCGGTCTCCCAGGCGCACAGCGCGACCGGGAAGGCGGCCTCGGCCAGCAGCGGCAGGTGGTCGATCAGGTCCCGGTCGCCGGCGATCAGCAGCGCGTCCACCGAGCGGCTGGTGAGGCCGGCCAGGTGCCGCTTGGCGCGCTCGCCGTCCAGCCGGGTGGTGCAGAGCAGCAGGTGGTAGCCGTTGGCGTCGAGGACGTCCTCGACCTCCTCGACGATGTCGGCGTAGAAGGAGCCCGTCACGGTGGGGACGAACAGGCCCACCGTCCTGGTGGCGCCGGTGGCGAGGGAGCGCGCGACCAGGTTGGGGGTGTACCCCAGCTCCTCGATCGCGGCGCGCACCCGGGCCGCCGTCGCCGGGCTCACGGCGCCCCGCCCCCGGATGACGTTGGAGACGGTCTGCTTCGTGACCCCGGCGCGCTCGGCCACGTCCTGCATCGTCACCATGACTGGATCCTTCGGCTTTACCGGTCAACCTGCTTGCGGTGAAACATAGGGCACCGTCGAGGGACCGTCAAGGTCGATCCAAACCCTGGTCCCGTCCCGTGACATGACGATCAGTCGCACAGAAGACGCGAACGTGCCGCACACCGGAACGGGTTTTTGAAAGGACTATTGATTTACCGGTCAACCCGACCGTATCGTCCCAGCCATCCAGCCGCTCCCCGTCCTCGGGCCCCGGCTGACGACACGTCCGCGCGGCATCTCGCGCCTCCGAGAGGAACCACCATGGGGAGAACGACCATGCCCGCCGCCCGCGTCGTCGGCGCGGCCACCGCCGTCGCACTCGCGCTCGGGGCGAGCGCCTGCGGCAGCGGCTCGGGGAGCGACGCGAAGGCCTCCGGCGGCTTCACCTACTGGTCGATGTGGCGCGCCGACGAGCCGCAGGCCAAGGTGCTGAAGGCCGCGATCGACGACTTCACCGCCACCACCGGCGCCAAGGTGAACGTCACCTGGGCGGGCCGCGACATCGCCAAGAAGATCGGCCCGGCGATCGCCGCCAACCAGGCCCCGGACCTGTGGGACCAGTCCGACGACAAGATCTACGGCACCACCGCCGCGGCCGGCCAGGCGCTCGACCTCTCGCCGGTGCTGCAGCTGCCGGTACCGGAGGAGAACGTCCCGGTCTCCCAGGTCATCCCGGCCAAGTACTTCGACATGCTGCCGAAGGACCCGTCCGGCTCCAACCACTACGTGATCCCGTACGAGGTGGTCACCAACGCGATGTTCTACAACGCGGCCGACCCGGCGGTCACCGCCGCCATGCCGAGCCCGCCCACCGACTGGGCCGGGCTGCTCAAGGTGTGCGACGCGCTGAAGGCGGCCGGCAAGGCGTGCATCGCCTCCGAGGGCGAGGACCCGTGGACCAGCGGGCTGTTCTTCGACTACCTGCTCAACGGCGCCGGGGTGAACGTCGCCGAGCTCGCCGCCGACCGGTCCGGCGCGGCCTGGGACGCCCCGGCGGTGCTCACCGCGGCGCAGCAGGTGGAGCAGCTGGTCAGGGGCGGCCACCTGATCCCGGGCTACGACGCCACCAAGTTCCCGGCGCAGCAGACCAATTGGACGGCGGGCAAGGCCGCCTTCTACATGGACGGCAACTACGTCACCGCCGAGATCGCCAAGCAGGTCCCGGCCGGCTGGAAGACGGCGTCGCTGCTGCCGCCCACCGCGAAGGCCCCGGACGCCGGCCTGTTCGGCTTCGCGGTCCCCAAGCGGGCCAGGAACGCGGCCGCGGCGCAGAAGTTCATCGCCTTCTTCCTGCAGAAGAAGCACCTCGCCGGGATCTCCACCACCGCGCTCAACCTCACCCCGCGCACCGACATCCCGGCCCCCGCGGACCTGGCCGACGTGCAGCGGACCCTCGAAGCCCCGACCCTGCGCCTCAGCTTCGACGGCGTGGGCGGCAGCTGGCTGCCCAAGGTCCTGAACGAGAACTACCTGGACCTCTGGCACGGCAGGACCACGGCCGCCCAGTTCGTCGCCAAGTGCAGGGCCGACCAGGTCACCTACTGGCAGACCCAGGGCTGACGGTGGCGACGACGATCGAGCGCCCGCCCGGGGCGGACGCCGCCCGCAGCCGCCCCCGGGGCACCGCCCGTCCAGGCGTCGGCCCGCTGGAGCGCCAGCGCCGCCGGATGTTCTGGCCGTTCACCGCGCCCGCGCTGGCCGTCTACGCGGTGCTGTTCGTCGCCCCGGTCGGCTACGCCCTGTGGACCAGCCTGTACAGGTGGGACGGCATGGGCGAGATGGACTGGCGCGGCCCGCAGAACTACCTCCTGCTCCTGCGCGACCCGCGGTTCCGCACCTCCCTGGTCAACACGCTGGAACTGATGGCCGTCGGCGGCACGATCACCTTCGTGCTCAGCTTCGCGCTGACCCTGGTGCTGCGCGAGATGAGGGCCAGGCTCTTCGCCCGGTCCGTGCTGTTCTTCCCCTCGCTGGTCAACGGCATGGTCTTCGGCATCGCCGCCGGCTTCCTGTTCTCGCCCACCGGCCCGGTCAACCGGGCGCTGGAGTTCCTCGGGGTGACCACGCCGCCCAAGTGGCTGTCGACGGACAACCTCCTCCCGATGGTCCTGGGCACCCTGGTGTGGACGGCGACCGGCTACTACACCTCGATCATCATGGCGGCGGTCGACCAGATCCCCGACTACCTCTACGAGGCGGCCGAACTGGACGGCGCCGGCCCCTTCCAGCGCTTCCGGCACATCACCCTGCCGTGCGCCTGGGACGTCATCGCGGTCTGCGCGGTGCTCTGGACGGTCAGCTCGGTGAAGATCTTCGAGCTGATCCTGCTCTACGGCGGCAGCACCAACGCCTATCCGCCGGTGAGCAGTTGGAACACCGCCGTGTACGTGTACGCCGAGGCCTTCCCGCAGGGCACCGTCCCCCGGCTGGGCACGGCCACCGCCGCCGCGACGGTCAGCCTGGTCATGGTCACCCTGATCACCGTCGTGCTGCGCCGCGTGCTGCGCCGCGAGCCGATCGAGTACTGACCCCCGGGCCCCCGGACCCCCGGACCCTCGGACCCCCGGACCGCCCCGGACCGCGCCCCCCGGACCGCCGCCCCCCACCGCCACCGGAAAGGCCCCCACCCCGTGCGACGCAGAAACCGAGCCGCCGGACTCGCGAACAGGATCGGCACGGCCGCCGTCTGGCTCGTGGTCGCCGCCGACCTGCTGCTGGTCCTGTGGATCCTGCTGACCTCGCTGCGCAGCGGCCCCGACATCCTGCAGCACTCCTTCGGCCTGCCGACCGGCCCGCGGACCGACAACTACACCACCGCGTTCGACGAGGGCGGCTTCGCCCGGGCGGCCCTGAACAGCGTGCTCACCGCCGGCCTCTCCTCCGTGGTCGCCGTCGCCCTCGCCGCCCCCTGCGCCTACGCCCTCGCCCGGCGCCGCTCGCGGACCTCCTCGGCGCTGACCACGGCCTTCGCGATGGGCCTCGGCGTGCCCGGCCAGGTCCTGGTGGTGCCGCTGTTCGTCGGCCTGTCCCGGGTGGACCTGACCGACAGCGACCTCGGCCTCGGGCTGGTCTACGTCGGCCTGGCGATGCCCTTCACGGTCTTCCTGCTGACCGGCTTCTTCAGCGGCATCCCCGCCGTGCTGGAGGAGGCCGCCGTCCTGGACGGCGCCGGCCCGCTGCGCACCTTCGTCCAGGTGGTGCTGCCGGTCGCCCGGGGCGGGCTGGTCACCGCCTTCCTCCTGCAGTTCGTCACCGCCTGGAACGAGACCCTGTTCGCCCTCGTCCTGACGAACAGCCAGGACACCGTCACCCTCCCGGTGGCGCTCTCCTCGTTCGTCGCGGCCCAGCAGTTCAACGGCCTGGACTTCGGCACGATGTTCGCCGGGGTCTGCATCATCCTCGCCCCGATGATCGCGCTCTTCTCCTGGATGGGCTCGCGGATCATCCAGGGCATGACAGTTGGGATCGGCAAGTGACCTCGACCCTGCGCACCGACCTGCTCCGCATCGACGGCACCCCCGACCCGGTCGGCGGCACCCTGCCGATCCTGCACGGCCTGCCCCGGCAGACCGGCGCGGGCGCCGGGGTCGACGAGGAGATGCGCCGCAACCTGGCCTACGGGGTGCCCGACACCCTGCTGCCGTACACCCGGCAGGGCGGCTACGACCGGGTCCGGGCCGAGCGCGAACTCCCGTGCGTGGTCCTGGAGAACGAGACCCTCGCCGCGACCTTCCTGCCCTCGCTCGGCGGGCGGCTCTGGTCCCTGGTCCACCGCCCCACCGGACGGGAGCTGCTGCACCGCAACCGGATCCTGCAGCCCGCCAACCTCGCCCTGCGCGACGCCTGGCTGGCCGGCGGGGTGGAGTGGAACCTCGGTGCCACCGGGCACTGGCCGCTGACCTGCGAGCCGCTGCACGCCGCCCGGCTGACCGCGCCCGACGGTACCCCGGTGCTGCGGATGTACGCCTTCGAACGGCTGCGGCGGCTGGTCCTGCGGATGGACGCCTGGCTGCCCGCCGGCTCGCCCGCGCTGTACGTCCGCATCGGCGTCCACAACCCCGCGCCGACCGAGACCCCGGTCTACTGGTGGTCCAACATCGCCGTGCCCGAGGACCGGGAGGTGCGCGTCCTCGGCCCGGCCGACCACGCCTTCCACTGCGACTACGTCAGCGACCTGCGGCGCGTCCCCTTCCCCGAGGTCGACGGCGTCGACCGCAGCTACCCCGGCCGGGTCCGGCGCGCCGCCGACTACTTCCTCGACCTCCCCGGCGGCGAACGCCCCTGGATCGCCGCGCTGGACGCCACCGGCAGCGGGCTCGTCCAGACCTCCACCGCCCGGCTGCGCGGCCGCAAGCTGTTCTGCTGGGGCACCGGCACCGGCGGCAGGCACTGGCAGGAGTGGCTCTCCGGCCCGGACTCCGCCTACCTGGAGATCCAGGCCGGCCTGGCCCGGACCCAGCTGGAGCACCTGCCGATGCCCGGCGGCGCCACCTGGTCCTGGACCGAGGCGTACGGGCTGCTGCAGGCCGATCCCCGGGCGGTGCACGGGAGTTGGGCGGAAGCCCGGGAGGCCGCGGCCGCCGCGCTGGACCGGTGGGTCCCGCCGCTGGAGCTGCAGTTGGCCGATGCCCGGGCCGCCTCGTTCGGCCCGCCCGAGGAGGTGCTCGCCGAGGGCGGCGGCTGGGCCGCGCTGGAGATCGAGGCCGGCGCCCTGCCGGCCTCGCCGGTCCTGCCGTTCGGCGAGCCGGCGGCCCCCCAGGAACCCTGGCGGCAGCTCCTGAAGACCGGCACGCTCCCGGTCTGCGACCCGCCGGCCGAACCGGTCACCGGGGTGCACTGGCGGCTGCTGCTGGAGGGGAACGCCGCGGACTGGCACGCGCTGTACCAGCTGGGGTTGCTGCGGCTGGCCGCCGGGGAACGGGAGTCCGCCCGCGAGGCGTTCGAACGCTCCGTCGCCGCGCAGGCCTCGCCCTGGGCGCTGCGCGCGCTCGCCTTCCTCCTCCCGGACCGGCGGGAGGCCGCCGACCTCCTCCTCGCGGCGCACCGACTCCGGCCGGAACTCCGGGAGTTGACGATCGAGACGCTGGAGGGCCTGCGGCGCGCCGATCGCCCCGCCGAGGCGCTCGCGCTGATCGCGGGGCTCTCCCCGGACGACCGGGCGCACGGCCGGATCCGGCTGGCCGAGGCGGAGGCGGCGCACGCCCGCGGCGACGACGACCGGGTCCGGCGGCTGCTGGCCGAGGGCATCCAGGTCGACACCATGCGCGAGGGCGAACTCTCCCTGGACGCCCTCTGGCTCGCCGTCCACCCCGGCACACCGGTGCCGCCGCAGTACGACTTCCGGATGGCGGACGGCTGACCGCCCGCCGCCCCCGCCGCGGCCCTCCCGTTCCGCACCCCACGACCACTCTCCCGTTCCGCACCCCCACACCGGGGCGCCACGGCGCGCCCCACCACGGAAGAGGAGTACCCGTGTCCCCGCTACGCACCCGATGGGCCCGCGCCCTCGCCGCCGCCGCACTGGCGGCGCTCGGCGCCGGCACCCTGGCCCCCGCCCC
>NZ_JBEXJK010000338.1:0-9174 GCF_040609095.1 Kitasatospora sp. NPDC004799 | reverse complement strand
CCGGCGTCTTACCCCCCCCCTGCCGGGGGCCGGGGGGCGGCCCCCCGCCGGCCCCGCGGTTCGTCACACCCCGTTTCCCCCAGAGGAGTTGTTCCACCCATGAGCAGGAAGAGGTCGGTGCTGCGGCTGCCGGCCCGCACCAGAGTGTCCGCGGTCGTCGCGGGCACCCTGGTCGGGTCGCTGCTGCCGGCACTGCCGCTGGCCGCCGTCGCGGCGGCCGCGGAACCGTACACCAAGCCCGCGGCGGTCTCACCCGAGAAGCCGGTCAAGGGCTCGGACGCCAAGACCAAGGGCCGCAAGGCCGACACCACCGTCAGCAGGACCGACGGCCAGCACGGCGCCCTGCCCGGCGCGGGCAGGGCGACCGTCGACGTGCCCGGCGAGAAGGGCAAGGCGGTCAAGGCCGGCAAACTGCCGGTCGCGCTGTCCTCCGCCGGCTCGGCCGGCAAGGCCGAGGTCGAGCTGCTCGGCCAGGACGCCGCCACCAGGGCCGGGATCAACGGCCTGCTGCTGACCGTCTCGGGCGCGGACGAGAACAGCGGCCTGGCCGTCGACTACTCGTCCTTCGCCCAGGCGGCCGGCTCCGGCTTCGGCTCGCGGCTGAAGCTGGTCCGGCTGCCCGAGTGCGCGCTGACCACGCCCGAGCTGCCCGAGTGCCGGGTGCAGACCCCGCTGCCGGGCGGCAACGACCCGGAGCACCAGACCGTCGCCGCCGACGCGCTGACCACGGCCCCGGCCGGGTCGATGCGCCTGCAGTCCACCTCCGGTGCGACGGTACTGGCCGCCACCACCGGCAGCGCCGGGCCGAGCGGCGACTACAAGGCGACGCCGCTCTCCAGCGCGTCGAGCTGGTCGACGGCACTGAACAGCGGTGCGTTCACCTGGTCGTACGACATGCCGCTGACCACGATGCCCGGCGGGCTGACCCCGAAGATCGGCCTGTCCTACAACTCCGGTGCGATCGACGGCCGCACGGCCAACAGCAACAACCAGGCCTCCTGGGCCGGTGACGGCTTCGACCTGTCGCCCGGCTTCGTCGAGCGCAGCTACAAGGCCTGCGCGGACGACGGCGCGCCGAAGACCGGCACCAACAGCCCGGGCGACCTGTGCTGGGGCACCGACAACGCGACCATCAGCTTCGCCGGGCACTCCGGTGAGCTGATCCCGGTCTCCGGTGACGAGTGGCGGATCAAGAACGACGACACGACGAAGGTCGTGCGCGTGCGCGACACCGGCCGCGGCAACGGTGACAACGACGGCGAGTACTTCCGCGCCACCACCACCGACGGCACCAGCTACTACTTCGGCTACAACCGCCTGCCGAACTGGTCGGCGGGCAAGCCGGAGACCAAGTCCGTCTTCACCGTGCCGGTCTACGGCAACAACGCCGGCGAGCCGTGCAACGGCGCCGACTTCGCCTCCTCCTGGTGCCAGCAGGGCTGGCGGTGGAACCTGGACCTGGTGGTCGACGCCCACGGCAACGACATCACGTACTGGTACACGCCCGAGACCAACAACTACGGCCGCAACCTGAAGGCCACCGACCGCACGCCCTACATCCGCGGCGGCCGCCTGGAGCACATCGAGTACGGCCAGCAGCAGGGCGACCTCTACTCGGCCACCGTCAAGCCGATGGGCCGGGTCGACTTCGGCACCGCCGAGCGCTGCCTGGAGACCACGGCCGGCACCTGCGACCCGGCGAAGATCGACGCCAACCGGCAGTACTGGTACGACACCCCGTGGGACCAGACCTGCAAGGACGGCACCGACTGCACCGGCCAGTACTCGCCGACCTTCTTCACCCGCACCCGCGTCACCCAGATCGCGGCCAAGACCCTGCAGGCCGACGGAAGCTACGCCACCGTCGACACCTGGGACCTGACCCACAAGTGGGGCACCGCCGACTTCGACTACCAGCTGCTGCTGGATTCGATCAAGCACACCGGCACCTCCGCCACCCCGTCCGTCGCGCTGCCGAAGACGACCTTCGCCTACAAGCAGCTGGCCAACCGGCTCGACAAGGTCGGCGACGGCCGCATGCCGTTCATCAAGCAGCGGCTGGGCACCGTCACCGACGAGCTCGGCGGCCAGATCGACGTCAACTACTCGGCCGCGGCCTGCGACTGGAACGCCCTGCCGACCCCGCAGTCCAACACCACCCGCTGCTTCCCGCAGATGTACCAGGCCTCCGAGGAGACCCCGGTCACCACGGAGTGGTTCAACAAGTACGTCGTGGCGTCGGTCATCGCCACCGACCGCACCGGCGGCGCACCCGACATGGTCACCCACTACACCTACCTCGGCGACGCCGCCTGGCACTTCGACGACGAGGACGGCCTGACCAAGGAGAAGCTCAAGACCTGGTCCCAGTGGCGCGGCTACACCCGCACCCGGGTGGAGACCGGCGGCGTCACGGGGATGACGACGCAGGCGGACCACTACTTCCTGCGCGGCATGGACCAGGACCGCAACAACCCGGCCGACAAGAACGCCAAGCGCACCGTCACCGTCGACGACGGCCAGGGCACCGTCCTGACCGACGACCAGGCCTGGGCGGGCTACGAGTACCGCACCGAGCAGTACGACAAGCCGGGCGGCGTGATCCTCGGCAAGAACGTCAACACGCCGTGGAAGCAGGAGACCGCCAAGCGCGTCCGCGACTGGGGCACCGCCACCGCCAACATCACCGGCAGCGCCGTCACCCGCACCTTCACCTCCCTCGACAAGGGCGCCGGCACCGCGTGGCGCGAGACCCGCACCAACAACACCCGCGACGGCTACGGCCGGGTCACCACGGTCGAGAACCAGGGTGACGTGGCGGTCCCCGACGACGACACCTGCACCCGCACCACGTACGCCGACAACACCGGCGCCTGGATCCTCACGGGCACCACCCGCGTCGAGGTGGTCGCCGCGAACTGCGCCACCGACGTCAACCGGGACACCCGGGCCGACGGCACCTCGGCGGTGCTCTCGGACATCCGCTACCGGTTCGACGGGCAGGGTTTCGGCGCGCCTCCCACCAAGGGCGATGTCACCCTCTCCCAGACGCTCAAGTCCCGCAGCGGCAACAGCGCCACCTACCTGGACCACGCCGCCGCCTACGACGGCTACGGGCGCTCCGTGAGCAGCACCGAGCTGGCGTCCAGCACGGTCTACGACCTCAGCGGTGCGACCAACCCGGTCACCACGGCCTCCCCGAGCGCCCGGACCAGCACCACCGCCCACACCCCGGCGACCGGCCGGCCCACCCGGTCGGTGGAGACCACCCCGCCCGCCAAGGCCGGGGACGCCACCACCACGCGAACCACCACCACCGACTACGACCTGCTGCGCGGGCTGGCCGTCGACAGCGTCGACACCAACAACCGCCGGACCGACGTCCTCTACGACGCCCTCGGCCGCACCCTGAAGGTCTGGCTGCCCGACCGCTCCAAGGCCACCGGGCAGACCCCCGACCAGGAGTACGCCTACACGGTCGCCGACAACCAGATCGTCTCCGTGGCCGGCAAGACCCTCAACGAGGACGGCTCCCAGCAGACCTCCTACACCCTCTACGACGGCCTCGGCCGGTTCCGGCAGGGCCAGGCCCCGGGCGACAACGGCGGCCGCGTCATCGCGGACACCTTCTACGACGAGCGCGGTCAGGAGGCACTCGCCTACTCCCCGTACTACGCCACCGGCGCGCCCTCCGGCACGCTGCGCAACATCGACGACACCACCGGCCTGGAGACCCAGGCGGCAACGGAGTACGACGGCCTCGGGCGGGTCGTCAGGACCACCGCGCTGGCCGGAAACGGCGTCGGCACCCCGCTGGCCAGCACGCTCACCGAGTACGGCGGCGACCGGGTCACCGTCACCCCGCCCACCGGCGGCACCCCCACCACGACCGTCATCGACGCGGTGGGCCGGGTCGTGGAGCTGCGCCAGTACAAGTCCGCCACTCCCACCGGCGCCTACGACGCCACCACCTACGGCTACGACCCGGCCGGCAACCTCACCAGGCTCACCGGCCCGGCCGGTACGGTCTGGACCTGGCAGTTCGACCAGCTCGGCCGGCGGACCAAGGCGGTCGACCCGGACTCCGGTACCACCACCAGCACCTACAACGACCGCGGCGAGCTGACCAGCACCACGGACGGCAGCGGCAAGACCGTCGCCACCGTCTACGACAACCTGTCCCGGCCGCTCGAGACGCACGACGGCTCGGCGACCGGCCCGCTGCTGACTTCTCGGGTCTGGGACCCGGTCGGCAACAAGAACGAGCTGTCCTCCAGCACCCGCTACAGCACCGTCAACGGCACCACCTACCAGTACAAGACCACCTACTCCCTGTTCGACACCCTCGCCCGGCCCACCCGCACCACCTACTCCGTCCCGTCCGTTCCCGGCCAGGAAGCCCTCGCCGGCACCTACGTCACCGGCACCATCTACCGCCTGGACGGCCAGGCCAGGTCCTCCTCCTTCCCCGCAGTGGGCAACCTCCCGGCCGAGTCGGTCGCGTTCACCTACGACGCCCTGCGTCGGCCCACCGCCGTCGAAGGCCTGACGAAGTACCTCACCAACCAGACCTACAGCCTCACCGGCAAGCCGCTGCAGTCCACCCTCAGCAACGGCACCGCCGGCAAGGACGTGTACGTCACCAACGGCTACGAGTGGGGCACCCAGCGCCTCGCCTCCAGCCGCACCGACCAGTACGGCGTCACCGGCGCGACCCGCGCCGCCGCGTACACCTACGACCAGGCCGGCAACGTCACCTCGGTCACCGACACCTCGCGCTCCGGCACCGACCGGCAGTGCTTCCGCTACGACTCCCTGGCCCGCCTCACCGAGGCCTACACCCCCGACACCGGGAGCTGCACGGCGCCCAGCGGCGCCCAGCTCGGCGGCCCGGCACCGTACTGGACCAGCTGGACCTACAACACCAACGGCACCCGGGCCACCGAGACCCGCCACGACCCCACCGGCAACACCGGGCAGGACTCCACCACCACCTACACCTACCCCGCCCCCACGGCGACCCGCCCGCACAGCCTGAGCTCCACCTCCACCGTCACCGGCGCCGTCGGCGCACCGGTCGTGGAGAGCTACGACTACGACGCCGGCGGCTACACCACCGGGCGGCACCTCAAGCCGTCCGGTGACCAGTCGAGCGACCAGGCCCTGACCTGGGACCCGGAAGGCCGACTCGGCCAACTCGCCGCAACCGTCAGGACGACCAGCGGCAGCACCACCGCGACCACCAAGCAGACCACCGACTACCTCTACGACGCCGACGGCAACCGCCTCATCGGCCACACCCTCGACACCGCCGACCCGGCGGCCGAGAACTGGACCCTGTACCTCGGCGACACCGAGCTGAAGCTGGTCAAGGGCGCCGCCAAGGCCACCGCCACCCGCTACTACCCGCTCGGCATGGCCACCGCCGTCCGCACCGACGACAACCGCCTGACCTTCCAGGTCAACGACCACCACGGCACGGCCGAGGTCGGCATCGACGCCACCACCGGCGGCGTCGACCAGCGCCGTTCGCTGCCCTTCGGCGGCACCCGCGGCACCGCGCCGACCACCTGGGCCGGCACCCGGGGCTTCCTCGGCGGCACGGCCGAGCCCACCGGTCTCACCCATCTCGGGGCCCGCGACTACGACCCGGCCACCGGCCGGTTCATCAGCGTGGACCCGGTCCTCGTCGGCACCGACCCGCAGTCGCTGGCGGCCTACACGTACAGCAACAACAACCCGCTCACCCTCAGCGACCCGTCCGGCCTGCGCCCCGACGGCACCTGCGGCGGCACGGCCCAGTGCCGCACCCCCGAGGGCCAACTGGTCCAGGACTACTGGGCACCGGTCGGCGGCGGCGACTGGATCGTCGAGACCGTCAAGAGCGAGAAGTCGGTCCTCCCCGGCGGAGTGCAGATCACCACCGGCAAGACCGACTTCAACAAGCTGATCAACAAGACCAACGAGAACCTGAAGATCCTCCAGAAGCAGCGCCACCGCTTCGGCGAGGATCCGGAATCCGACACCCACGACTACATCGCGGCGGCCGTGAACGCCTGCCACGTGATCAAGGACTGCCGGAACACGCCGATCTACGGCGAGCTCTACGACCAGCTCATGGACTGGCAGTTCGCGAACGTCGCCCCGTTCGGTCCGAGCGAGATCGGCGCCGCCGCGAGCGGCCTCAGCAAGGGACTGTCCAAGTTCAGCAAGTCGGCCAAGGTCAAGCCGGACGCCACCTCCTGCGACAGCTTCCCGGTGGGCGTCACGGTTCGGATGGCGGACGGGACGACCAAGCCCATCGAGCAGTTGGAGGTCGGGGACCTCGTCCTCGCGACCGACCCGGAGACCGGGACGACGGCCGCCCGCGAGGTCGACGCCACCATGGTGACCCCGGACGATGCCGACTTCACCACGATCGTCCTCGCCGACGGTCGCGGTGAGATCACCGCGACCGACCACCACCCGTTCTGGAGCGTCAACCGGAACGCCTGGACGGACGCCGGAGAGCTCTCCCCGGGCGACGCCGTGCGCACCCCCGACGGCACCCCTGTCACCGTGGAACAGGTCCGACACTTCCACCTGGTCCAGCGCGCCTACAACCTGACCGTACGCGAGACGCACACGTACTACGTCCTCGCGCAGGACACACCGGTCCTGGTGCACAACTGCGCGATGCTGCGTGGTCCGAAGATCCCCAAGAACGTCAAGTTGCCTCGCGCGTTCGAGGGCTTGGACACCGCGCACGTGCGTGACAACCACTTCCCGGGCGGAAAGGGCGCGAACAGCAAGAAGAACCTGTGGCCCGGTGACATGGACGACGACGAGCTGACCGGCATTGCGCGCGAGGCTCTCCGGAACAACCCCAAGATCGTAGGCTACGACCCCAACACCAGGATGATCCAGGCGACCGCCAAGGTTCGAGGAAACGAGGTGCAGTTCCAGATACCCCACGGCGGCGGCGAGATGCGGTCCATCTATCCAACGGGCGTGTGGAAGGGCTGACGCGGCAGCAGACGGCATGATGCGCCGATGAGGGCGCCTCCGGGCTCGCAGGTCCCGCGTGCCCGGAGGCGCCCGCCCGTTCGGTCCCTGTCACCTGTCACCTGTCACCTGTCACCTGAGAGGACAGCTATGTTTCGCATCAACATTCCGACGGATGCTCTGGCCGTGGACAAACGGAATCCACTCTTCGTCTCCGGCGAGGCCTGGCTCGAGATCGACGGAATGGCCTTCCCGGAAGCCCGCTGGACCGACGCACCGCTCTCGGTCCTCGGCTCCATGCGGGAGGCGCTCGTCTGCGCACACGAGAGCGAGCTCGGCGAGATCTATTTCTTCGAGGGCCCCTTCTATGTCAAGTTCCTCCCCGAGAACACGTCCTCGGCGGAGCGCACCGTCGACGTGGTCGGGCTGCGCGACCGCGTCCCCCCGTCCCCCGACGAGGGTGACGAGATCGTGGTCCGGGCCTCCGTCCCACTGCGGGACCTCGCCGACAGCCACCAGCGGGTGGTCGGTGAGCTGCGCCGGTGGGCGACGGCGAACGAGGAGACCGAAGTGCTCGATGTGCTGGCCCGGATGAGTTTCCCGGGCCTCGAATGATCCACCGGCGGCCCCGGTCACCGAGACCATCCGGCACCGCCTGCAGCGCCTGCGCCGCCGGCGTCGCCCCGGGACCTGGCAGCATGACGACTCCCCGACAGAAAGACAACGGATGACATCCCTCGATGCATGGACCCGCCGGTACGTGGCGCCGCTGGCGAAGGCGGCCGGCCTGAGCCGCAAGGGCCTGGCGTACCGCTTGGTCGGGGAGAAGGGCGACCACGCCCTGCTGGAGTTCCGGACCCAGCGCCTCACTACGCCGATGACGGTGTTCACGGTCAAGGCGTTCATCGTGCCGGCCGCCTCCTGGGCATGGAGCTACCGAATGTCCTGGGAGTCCGCCAAGGAGAAGGCCCCGACCTCGTCGGCGGCGATCGTGGAGTGGACCGTGGCGGCGCCGAGGCACGTTGCCTACGAGCCCGACGAGGTCAGCCCCCTCAACGCGGACTGGGCATACGGCAGACGGATCGACCCCGATGCCGCCGGCCAGGCCATGGCGGAGGTCCTTCGGGAGCACACCCTTCCGACCCTGCGGCGGCTGCTCGACCGTGACGAACTGCTCGCGGAGATCTGCAATCCCGGTTTCACGTTCCACCGCGGCCGGCCGCCCGGCTGGGCCCGGATGATCCTCCGGGTCGACGAGGCCTCACCGGCCGAGCTCGAGGAACTGGTCGGCCAGGTTGAGACGGTCTCTCCGGTCGTGGACGAGTTCATCGCCTGGGCCCGGACCCGGGCCGCCGAACGCAACGGATGACCAGCGGGCGCCCGGCCGGGTTCCGGCCGCGCGCCCGTTCCGTATCCGGCCGTCCGCCGAGGAGCGGGACTTCTGCCGATACTTTCGGACCCGGAAAAGCGCTGGCGCGGGGCGTGGTCGGGCACCGATCCTGGTCCGCGTGCCAGAACCGATGCATCAGATCCGCGCCCTCCACACCGACACCACCGTGACCGTCTACCAGGCGTACCCCCCGGAGATCGGCCTGCCCGCCGCGCGGGACGGGCGGTTCCCGGCGGCGTGGAAGCGGGACCGGATGACGTGGATCAAGCCGTCGTTCCTCTGGATGATGTACCGCTGCGGGTGGGCGGCGAAGGAGGGCCAGGAGACCGTCCTGGCGGTCGAGATCACCCGCGAGGGCTTCGAGTGGGCGCTGCGGAACAGCTGCCTGTCCCACTACGTGCCCGGGCTGCACCCCGACCAGGCCACCTGGAAGCGCGAGTTGAAGCGCTCACCGGCCCGCGTCCAGTGGGACCCGGAACGCGGGCTGCGCCTGCAACCGCTCCCCCACCGCTCCCTCCAGCTCGGCCTCGCCGGCGAGGCCGCCGCGCGTTACGCGGACGAGTGGATCGTCTCGATCACCGACGTCACCGCCCTCGCCCACGCCATCCACGCCCACGTGCGCAACGGCGGCCTGGACGCCGCCCGGCAGCTCCTCCCCGCCGAGCGCCCCTACCCGTCCGGCGACACGCTCCTGGCCCAGCTCGGCGCCTGAGAGAGTGTTGGGTAATCGGGTGACTACTGGTGCTTGAGGTCGTCGGCGAGGCGGCGGGCTGCTTCGGTCTCGATGGGGCCGCGTGGTT
>NZ_JBEXJK010000337.1:0-9177 GCF_040609095.1 Kitasatospora sp. NPDC004799 | reverse complement strand
GGACTCCAAGTCCGCGAAGATCACCGCCAACGCATCACAGCGTGCAGTTGATCAATTACCCAACACTTTCTGACGCCTGACGCCTGACGCTTGAGCCTGACGGCTGAGCCTGCGGCCTGCCCGGGTGCTCCGATCCCGCTCGGGCGGGATCGGGCCGCCCGGGTGGGCCGGTGCACTTCCGGGGCTCTCCCGCCGGCGGCCCGAACCGTGCTGCGGCGCGGTTCGCCCCGGGCGGGGTCGTCGCCTACGCCCCTTCGGCCGCCTGGGGCGCCTCCGTCGGGCGGCGGGAGGCGGCGGAGCGCTGTTCGACGTAGGCGAGGCGTTCGGCGAAGACGCGGGCCGCGTCGGGGGTGAGGGTCCGCAGGGCGACGAGGGCGGTGAAGACGACGTCGCAGAGCTCGTGCTGGACGTCCTCCCAGGTGTGGGTGACGCCCTTGCGCGGGTTCTGGCCGGTGGCGCCGATCACCGCCGCACCGACCTCGCCGACCTCCTCGGAGAGCTTGAGGATCCGCAGCAGCCGCTCCTCCTGGGGCGACTGCGTGCCCTGATCGTCCAGCCATGCGACCAGGTGGTCGACGCTCTCCCAGATCCGGCTGTCCATGCGGCGCTGCTCCTGCTCCCCTGCGGTGTCATCGGTGCTGCCACCGTACGGGAGCAGCGGGCGCCGGCCCGGTCGGGGCGGGCGCGGGCCCGGTCGGGGCGGACGGGGGAGGTGCATCCGGGGTGGGGCGGGTGGCGGGCCGGGGTCGTCCGGCCCGCCGGGTCAGCGGGCGCTGATCTTCACGTTGCGGATGTTCACCGGGAGGTTGGGGAAGCCGTCGCCCGGGTTGTTCTGGTCGTCCTCGCCGCCGGCGGCGATCTTCTGGAGGACGTCCAGACCGCCGGTGATCCGGCCGAACGGGGTGTAGGCGGGGGAGAGCTTGGTGTCCTTCCAGACGAAGAAGAACTGGCTGCCGTTGGTGTTCGGGCCGGCGTTGGCCATGGCCACGGTTCCGGCCGGGTAGGTGGCGCCGGTCAGGTTCTCGTCCGGGAACGAGTAGCCCGGGCCGCCGCTGCCCGTGCCGGTCGGGTCGCCGCACTGGAGGACGTAGATCCGCTGGGTGGTGAGGCGGTGGCAGTGGCTGCGGTCGAAGTAGTCGTGCTCGGCCAGGAACCGGAACGAGAAGGTGGTGCAGGGCGCCTTGTCGGTCAGTGCCTCGAAGGTGATCTGGCCCTGGCTGGTCCGCAGGGTCGCGCGGTAGGGCTTCGCCGCCTTCTTGGCGTCGAACACCGGGATGCCCTTGAAGTTGTCGGCCGGGACAGCCGGTGTGTAGGTGCAGCCGGCGGCGGGGGCGGCGGCCGCGGGGGCGTCCGCGACGGCGGTGCCGGTGCTCACCGCGAGCGGGAGGACGGTGGCGGCGGCGACCAGCGCCCAGTGCTTGCGCTTCACGTGACGGGCCTTCCGGGGCGTGGTGGACGGCGGGGTTGTCATGGGTGCATCATCCACGGCCGGGTGGGGATGCGGTAGGGGTTGGGGCGGC
Organism: Kitasatospora sp. NPDC004799; assembly: GCF_040609095.1. Taxonomy (NCBI): domain Bacteria; kingdom Bacillati; phylum Actinomycetota; class Actinomycetes; order Kitasatosporales; family Streptomycetaceae; genus Kitasatospora; species Kitasatospora sp. NPDC004799. Next base: position 7,657 of record NZ_JBEXJK010000337.1, on the reverse strand, counting down.
CGTGGCGCCTCGGGCGGCAATGGTGTGACGGTTTGTCAGTTCTGCTCCGGGGTGGTTGTGGTGGGCGTGAAGAGTCCGGCGCGGGCGGCCAGGGTCGCGGCGTCGGCGGCCCGCTCGGCGGTACGGGCGTCCAGCGGCTCGCCGGAGACGAACAGGCGGTAGTAGAGCGGTGCGGTGGCGGCCCGGACCACCTCGATGCCGTCCGTCCCGGCGGGCAGCTCGCCCCGGGCGGCGGCCCGGTCGGCCACCTCGGCGGCCTGGCGGTGGCGGGCCGCGAAGAAGGCGCGCAGGGCGGCCGCCCCGGCGTCCGAGCGTTGGGCGGCGGAGATCAGCGCGGTGGGCGTGGGGCCGAGCTCCGGGTCGGTGAAGACGCTGAACACCTCCTGGGTGATCCGGCGGAGGTCCTGCTGGAGGTCTCCGGTGTCGGGCAGGGGCCAGGGCTGGTCGGCCGAGGCGGTCAGGGCGTCGGCGACCAGGCCGTCCACCCCGCCCCAGCGCCGGTAGAGGGTCGCCTTGTGGACGCCGGAGCGGGTGGCGACCGCCTCGACGGTGAGACCGTCGTACCCCTTCTCGGTGACCTCGGCGAGCGTTGCGGCGACCACCTCCTCCCGGACCCGGGCGCTGCGGCCGCCCGGGCGCGGGGTGCGGGCACGGGGCTCGGGCGCTGAGGTCTGGGGTTCGGAGGTCTGAGGTTCGGAGGTTCGGGGCCCGGGGTGGGTGGCTCCAGTCAAAGTCGACTCCAGTCGCGTTAAGGCTTGCCGTGGGGTGGGGGTCGTGCGATGCTCATCGTAATGCGACTCAAGTCGCATTACGAGAGGAGCTCGCTTGTCCGTCACCGTCGTCCCCGACCCCACCGCCCTCCACCCGCTCGCCGGCCACGACCGGGTCGTCCTGCTGCGCCCGCTCGTCACCGACCCGCGGATCGAGGTCGGCGAGTACACCTACTTCGACGACCCCGACGGAGCCACCCGCTTCGAGGAGCGCAACGTCCTCTACGCGTACGGCCCCGAGCGGCTGGTGATCGGCAAGTACTGCGCCATCGCCACCGGCACCCGCTTCCTGATGGCCGGAGCCGCTCATCCGACCATCGGCGTCTCCACCTTCCCCTTCACGATGTTCGGCGGCAGCTGGACCGAGCGGACCCTCGACATCGTCACGGGCCTGCCCAGCCGGGGCGACACGGTGGTCGGCAACGACGTCTGGTTCGGCCACGGGGCCACCGTCCTGCCCGGCGTTCGGATCGGCGACGGCGCGATCATCGCGGCCGGAGCGATGGTCACCTCCGACGTCGAGCCGTACGCCGTTGTCGGCGGCAACCCCGCCCGGCCGATCCGTCGCCGCTTCGACGAGGCGGACGTCGAGCGACTGCTCCGCGCGGCCTGGTGGGACTGGCCGTCCGAGCTGGTCACCGAGCACGTCCGCGCGATCATGTCCGGGACCCCGGCCGACATCGAGGCGATCGCCGCGGCGAACGGTCTGCTCGCCGCCTGATCCACCCGTGCCCGTTCCGGGCATTGATCATCGGCGGCCCGGTGCGCGAGGATGGCGCCCCCTTGATCCGCGCTCCACCGCGTCCACCGCCGGGCCTCGCGCCCGGCTCCTGGGTCCGTCCGACGCCGTACGGTACTCGCGCCCGCCGGTTCCGTCCGTTCGGAGGGATCTTCCGCATGCCTGCCTCCTTGTCCGACCGCCCTGAGGGCGCGCCCTCGTCGGTCCTTCGTGATCTTCCGGTCCTGCTCGTGGCCGTGGTGTGGGGGTCGAGCTTCCTCGCCGTCCAGCGGGTGGCCGAGCCCGGGACGGTCGTGGCGATGCTCGTGCTGCGGTTCGGGCTGGTGCTGCCGCTGCTCGGGGTCGTCGCCTGGCGCGCCCTGCGGAGGCTGAGCCGTGCCGAGTGGCTCGGCGGCGCCGCACTGGGCCTGGTGCTCAGCGGGATCTTCCTGCTGGAGACCTACGGAGCCGTGCACACCTCCGCAACCAATGCCGGGTTGATCATCAGCCTCGCGATGGTGCTCACCCCGCTCGGCGAGAGCGCCCTCGGCCGGACCGCACCGCCGAGGGCCTTCCTCGCGGCCGCCGGGCTGGCCGTGCTCGGCGTCGCCCTGCTCACCGGGGACGGCGGGCTGCGCCCTCCGTCGCTCGGTGACCTGCTGGTGCTGGGCGCCGCCCTCGTCCGCACGGCGTACGTCCTCACAATGGCCCGCACCCGGGCCGTCCGCGACGCCGACATGCTCGCCGTCACCTGGGTCCAACTCGCGGTGGCCACCGGCGTGTTCGCCGTCGTCGCGCTGCTGGTCGGGCCCGCACCCTGGACGGTCGCGCGTTCGTACGGGACTGGCCAGTGGGCCTGGCTGCTGCACCTGTCCTTGTTCTGCACCCTGTTCGCCTTCTTCGTCCAGATGTGGGCCGTGCGGGCCACGTCGCCCTCGCGGGTGAGCCTGCTGCTCGGCACCGAACCGCTGTGGGCCGCCGTCTTCGGGATCACCGTGGCCGGGAACCGGATGGGCCCGCTCGCCCTGCTCGGCGGAGCCCTGGTGCTGGTCGCGACCGAGTGGGGCCGGCGCACCGCCCCCGCGCCGCGCCCGGCCGGGGGCGAGGCCGAGCCGAACGCGGTGGGGGCGAGCCCGGAGCCGGCGCGGGTGTGACGCGTCACCGGCGCCGCCGCAATGTCCGGCGGGCGTAGTCGAGCGTGACCGCGCCGAGCAACGGGCCCCAGGCGACCAGGGGCAGGTAGGCGAGCGTCATCACCACGCCGGCGAAGCCGTGCGGCGAATCCGGCTCGGCCAGGTTGTCGGCCCAGCGGCCGAACAAGCCCTCCACGCCGAGGACCGTGAGCAGCGTCGAGCCCAGCAGCGCCGGGACGATCGCGGCGAGCGGCCGGACCCGACGCCCGCCTATCAGCGGGATCCACCGGGGCGCCACCAGCCCCCAGGGCCGGACCAGGCCCAGGGTGAGGAAGGCCAGCGACTCGGCCAGGGCGCTCAGCGCCACGCAGTAGACCGTGCCCCAGCCCGGCTGGTGCTCGGCGTACGCCGTGTACGTCGCGCCGGTGAAGCCGACCGGGACGCCGAAGCCGAAGACGATTCGCCACAGCCCCGAGGGGACGGTGGTGAGGGCGGCGGCCGTGGCGGCGAGCCGGGCCCAGCGCGGGGCGGGCGGGACGTCCGGGGCGACGGCCCCGGCCCGGTGGGCGGTGCCACGGGCGTTGATCACGAGCTTCGACATGGTGGTGGACTCCCTTCGGCTCCGGCCTCCGTGGCCGGTGCGACGACTCAAGACTGGAGGCCCGCCAGGGGTCTGCGGCAGATGCCGATCGGGCTGTTCCTCCTGCTCAACCGGCCTTTGAAATATGCCGATCGGCACAGGCGCGGCGGCTGGGCGGCGTCGTAGTGTGACGGCAGTCGAGGAGGCGAGGAGAGGTGGTGACGATGACTCAGATCCTGTCCGGGGTCGTGCTGGCCCTGGTGCCGTCGGCCTGGGTGGTGCGCAGGCGGTACGGGGCGGCGGCCGTGACCATGGCGCTCGGGCTGGCGTCGGTCGCGGTCACGGTCGCCGTCTGGCTCCTCGGACGCTGGGCGGAGGAGCAGCGCTGGGCCGGGTTGTTGGGCCTGGCCGAGCTGGCCGTCCTGCTGGTGTCGGTGGTGATCGGCCTGCGCACCGAGGACGGTCCGCGGTGTGCGGCGGCGGCCTGGACGGCGTGCGGAGCGGTCGCCCTCTGGCCCTCGCGGTTCGCCTTCGTCGACGGGCCCTCCGACACGCTCACGCTCTTCGGGTTCGGATCGATGCTCTCCCTGCCGGCCGTCCTGACCGGGCTCTACCTGCGGGGCCTGGACGAGGGGCGCAGGAAGGCGGTGGCCGAGGCGCGGCGGGCGCAGCGGCTGGAGCTGGCCCACGACCTGCACGACTTCGTGGCGCACGACGTCAGCGGCATGGTCGCCCAGGCCCAGGCGGGGGCCTACCTGGCGGGGATCGATCCGGCCCGGGCGGCCGAGATGTTCCAGCGAATAGAGCAGGCCGGGCAGCGGGCGCTGGCCTCGCTGGACCGGACGGTACAGCTGCTGCGCAGCGAGGAGGGCGGCGGCCGGGGTCCACAGTCGGGGCTCGCCGAACTCGCCGGGGTGGCCGAACGGTTCACCGCGACGGGCGGCACCGAGGTCCGTTTGGAGCTGCCGGAGGAGCCGGTGCCGCGCGAGGTGGAGGGCACCGTCCACCGGATCGTGGTCGAGTCCCTGACCAATGTCCGGCGGCACGCTCCGGGCGCGCGGGCGGTCGAGATCCGGGCCCGCCGCAGCGGTGGACGGCTGGAGCTGACCGTGACCAACGACGGCCGGGCGCCGGGGCCGGCGGGGCGGCCGCGCCGGGGCGGCGGCAGTGGACTGCCGGGGCTGGCGGCCCGGGTGGAGGCGCTCGGCGGTTCGCTGGAAGCCGGCCCGCACGAGCGGGAGGCCTGGCGGGTGACGGCGGTGCTGCCGCTGGAGGAGGCCGGTGCGGAGCCGGCGCGATCGTAGGAGCCGACGCGGGTCGGGGAGCGGGGAGGTGCGGAGATGGGCAGCGGCACAGGGCCGGTTCGGATCCTGATCGCGGACGACCAGGCGGACGTCCGCAGCGCGTTCCGGATGATCCTGGACGTCCAGCCGGACATGGTGGTGGTGGCGGAGGCGGCGGACGGCGCGGCGGCGGTGCAGGAGGCGAGGAGGCTGCGGCCGGACGTGGTGCTCGCGGACATCCGGATGCCGAAGCTCGACGGTCTGGAGGTCACACGGCAGTTGGCCGACCAGTGCAAGGTGATCGTGGTGACCACCTTCGACCTGGACGAGTACGTGCACACGGCACTGCGGCACGGGGCGGCCGGGTTCCTCCTGAAGCGTTCCGGGCCGGTGCTGCTGATCGAGGCGGTCCGGGCGGCGATGGCCGGGGACGCGTTGATCAGCCCGCAGATCACCGTCCGGCTCCTGCGGCACATGGCACTCCCGGGAGCGGAGCCGAAGCCCGGTCCGGGCGCCAAGGCGGCCGTGGCGGCGGCGCAGCCGGCAGCCGGACCGACGGAGGAACTGACCACGAGGGAAAGGGAGATCGCCGAGCTGGTGGCGGACGGTGCGACCAACGCCGAGATCGGGGCGGGGCTGTTCATCTCACCGGGGACGGTGAAGAACCACCTCGCCAACGTCCAGCGCAAGATCGGAGCGCGTAACCGGGTGGGCATCGCGGCCTGGATCTGGGAGCAGGCGGCCGCCCGCCGGTAACCCGGCACGAGCAGAAGCACAGACACGGGCACAGACACACACAGACACGGGCGCAGACACACGCCGCCGGCAGCAGCTCGCGCGCTTGTGAACGAAGGGTCAAGCGAGCGTTCGGCACCCCGCCACCCCTCCGAGTGAGCCGCTATAACACGTCAACATGACGCCCGGAAATTTGCCCCGAGCGACGCATAGTTGATATAGGAACGTGCCCCTGACCAGCCGCTTCACAAGTAAATGCGACTACTTGTGATCGTTTGACTGCTTTGCGTCGACAAAATTGGGCATGTTCACATTCGACCCCATTCGAAGGGTGTCGTAGATCACAAAGAAGACGATGAACTGCGTGTCGCAGATCACAAGCAGACGGGCATAGGATGCGCTCGTTCCAGGCTTTGTGAACTGCCTCACATGAGGTGGATCTCGGGAACTGGAACGCGGGTTCACCTCAGCGTGACCTGCTGGTTCCGATCTGCAGTCAAGGACGACTGGACGGAGGGAGCGGGGGCTATGAATGCCTACGCGCCGATCCTCGTACTCGGTGCCATCGCGGCGGCGTTCGCGGTCGGCTCCGTCGTGATGGCCTCACTCACCGGCCCCAAGCGCTACAACCGGGCCAAGTTGGAGGCGTACGAGTGCGGCATCGAGCCGACCCCGCAGCCCGTGGGCGGCGGTCGGTTCCCGATCAAGTACTACCTGACGGCGATGCTCTTCATCGTCTTCGACATCGAGATCGTCTTCCTCTACCCCTGGGCGGTGACCTTCGACGCCCTGGGGATCTTCGGGCTGGTCGAGATGCTCCTGTTCATCGCCACCGTCTTCGTCGCCTACGCCTACGTCTGGCGGCGCGGCGGCCTGGAGTGGGACTGAGCGCGGGGTGGTCTGAGCGCGGGGTGGCGACCCCACCCGTCCGCCGGCTGCGCGCCCGCTTGTGAACGAGCGGACAAGCCAGAACCGGCCCACGTATCAGAGGACTTGAGGGCATTGAGAGGGATCTGATGGGAATCGAGGAGAAGCTGCCGAGCGGCTTTCTGCTCACGACCGTGGAGACGGCCGCCGGCTGGGTGCGCAAGGCGTCACTCTTCCCGGCCACCTTCGGTCTGGCCTGCTGCGCGATCGAGATGATGACCACCGGGGCCGGCCGCTACGACCTGGCCCGGTTCGGCATGGAGGTCTTCCGGGGCTCCCCCCGGCAGGCCGATCTGATGATCGTGGCGGGCCGGGTGAGCCAGAAGATGGCCCCGGTGCTGCGCCAGGTGTACGACCAGATGCCCAACCCCAAGTGGGTCATCTCGATGGGCGTCTGCGCCTCGTCCGGCGGGATGTTCAACAACTACGCGATCGTCCAGGGCGTCGACCACATCGTCCCGGTGGACATCTACCTGCCCGGCTGTCCGCCCCGTCCGGAGATGCTGATGGACGCCATCCTGAAGCTGCACGACAAGATCCAGCACGAGCCGTTGGGCGTGAACAAGCGCCGGGCCGAGGAGCTCGGCGAGGCACTCGCCCTCAAGGCCACCCCGATCAGCGAGATGCGGGGGCAGCTGCGATGAACGACCAGGTACCCGAGACCCGCCGCGAGCAGCCGGTCCGCGAGATCCCGGTCGAGGTGGTCGGCCGCCGCCAGGGCATGTTCGGTGCCAAGGGCAGCGGCGACACCTCCGGCTTCGGCGGCCTGGCCGCCCCGATCGTGCTGCCCGGTCCGAGCGAACGCCCGTACGGCGGTTGGTTCGACGAGGTCGCCGACGAGCTGGAGGGCGCCCTGGAGGAACAGGGCCTGGACCCGGTCGAGGTGATCGGGCGGACGGTGGTCGACCGCGGCGAGCTCACCTTCCACATCGAGCGCGAGCACCTGCTGCGGACCGTCCGGATCCTGCGCGACGACCCGGCGCTGCGCTTCGAACTGTGCCTGGGCGTGAGCGGGGTGCACTACCCGGGCGACAAGGGCCGCGAGCTGCACGCGGTCTACCACCTGCGCTCGATCACCCACGGCCGGCTGATCCGGCTGGAGGTCACCGCGCCCGACGCCGACCCGCGCATCCCCTCCGTGGTGAGCGTCTACCCGACCAACGACTGGCACGAGCGCGAGGCCTACGACTTCTTCGGCCTGGTCTTCGAGGACCACCCGGCGCTCACCCGGATCATGATGCCGGACGACTGGCTGGGCCACCCGCAGCGCAAGGACTACCCGCTCGGCGGCATCCCCGTCGAGTACAAGGGTGCCCAGATCCCGGCTCCCGACCAGCGGAGGTCGTACAGCTGATGAACACCCAGCACTATGGAGAGGCCCAGGCGGAAGCCGCGGAGGCGGACGCCCGCGAGACCACCGAGGGCCGGGTCTTCACCGTCACCGGCGGCGACTGGGGCGAGGTGGTCGAGGCGGTCGGCCGGGCCGACGACGAGCGCATCATCGTCAACAT
>NZ_JBEXJK010000336.1:0-9256 GCF_040609095.1 Kitasatospora sp. NPDC004799 | reverse complement strand
GCCGACGGTGAGCCGGGTGGTGCCGGGGCGGCGGGTGACGTCGTACCCGGCGGCCTCGAAGGCGAGCTGCCGGTCGGCGTAGGTGGTGCCCTGGTCGCACCCCAGGTACACCCCGCCGTGCAGCAGCGGGGCCGCGGCGCGGCCGAACTCCCGTAGCACCGCCCGCCGTTCGACGGTGGCGCCCGGACCGGGCGCGATGCCGGCCTTGGCGCCGCCGATGGGCAGGCCGACCAGCGCGAGCTTGTGGGTCATCGCCCTGGCGAGCCCGGCCAGCTCCTGCTCGGTCACCGTCGGGGTCATCCTGGTGCCGCCCATGGCCAGGCCGTCGACCAGGGAGTCGACGACGACCCAGCCCCGGGCCCGCTGCCCCGCGAGGTTCAGGGTGGTGGAGAGCACGGGCGGTTCGGTCACCGCACCCTGCGGTGCGAGCGTCCGGTTCACCGCGCACCGTCCTCCGGGACGGACCGCAGGCGCAGGCTGCGGGGGCGCATGTCGGTCCACACGCGTTCGATGTGCGCGAGGCACTCGTCCTTCGCGCCCCGGACGCCGACCTCGTGCCAGCCCGCCGGGGACTCGCGGTCGGCGGACCAGATCGAGTACTGCTCCTCGTCGTTGACGACGACCTTCCACTGCTCGGGTGCTTCGCTGGTCATGCCGTTACCTCCAGGTGTCGGTGGTCGGGGGGTCCGCCGGGCGGCGGACGGGTGGAGCCGGTTCGCGGTCGGGATCGGGGCCGGGGTCGGGGCGGGTGCCACGGCGGGCGTCGAGGCGGGTGCCACGGCGGGCGTCGAGGCGGGTGCCACGGCGGGCGTCCAGGCGGGCGTCGAGGCCGTCCAGCCACTCCGGCAGGCCGGCGGCGCGCAGCAGGCCGGTGCCGACCAGCACCCCGGCGAAGCCCTCCGCGAGCAGGCGGGCGGCCTCGTCGGGGTGGCCGATGGCCCCGGCGCTCACCGGGCACCGGGTGCCGCCGGCCAGCACCGCGGGCAGCAGCGAGGAGCTGCGCCCGAGGTCGCCCGCGCCGCGTTCGCGGGTGGTGATGTCCTTGTTGTTCACGGCGACCACGCACTCCTCGGCGCGTGGCACGCGGCGGACCTCCTCCTCGGTGGCGACCTCGACGAACGGCGTCAGGCCCAGCCGCAGGGCGAGGTCGACCAGACGGCCCAGGGTGGCGCGCGGCAGCAGCGCGGCGGTCAGCAGGACGGCGGCCGCGCCGCTCTCGCGCGCCTGGTGCAGCTGGCTCCGGCGGGTGATGAAGTCCTTCTGCAGCACGGGCAGTTCGGTCGCCGCCACGACCTCGTGCAGCAGCTCCGGGGTGCCGCCGAACCAGTGCCCGGTCACCACGGACAGGCAGGGGGCGCCGGCGTCCTGGTAGTCCGCGACCAGCCGGGCCACCGACCGGTCGCCGAACAGGTCCTGCCCCGCGGCGTCCCGTCGCTTGAGCTCCATGATCACCGGTCGGCGGGCGTCCAGCAGCGCTTCGACGAACGCGCCCGTCATCCGGTCGCCCCGGGGCCGTCGGCCGCCCGCCAGCCGCGCCGTACGGCTGTGATCCGGTCGGCGCTCAGCCGTCCGTCGAGGCCTCTGGCGGCCGTGTCCACGTCGATGCCCAGGAACAGCGGGTGGTCCACCACCGCCCGGTAGTCCTCCCGGTTGTCGGCCGAGATGCCGCCGGCCAGCAGGAAGGGCCGTGCGAGGCGGTCCGCGATCCCGAGGGCGGCCGCGCCGTCCGCCGGTTGCCCGGTACTGCCGATCCGGCCGTCCCCGGCCGCTGTGTCCAGCAGGAAGAGGTCCGTCCCCGCCCGCTCGTACGCCGGGATCAGCGACCGCTCCGCGCGGGTGTCCGGGCCGAGGTGCAGCACCTTGACCACGGTGAGGTCGCTGTCGGCCTTCAGGGCGCGGACCAGGCCCGGCGGCTGGTAGCCGTGCAGTTGGATCCACCGCACCCCGGCCGCGGCCGTCGCCGCGCGCAGCGCCCCGGCGTCGCCGAGGAAGGTGACGAGGACCGGACGCATCCGCTCCGTCCGGTGCACCGACTCGGCGAGCAGCGTGAGTTGACGGAGCGTCAGTTCGGAGCGGCCGCCGGGAACGCCGTGCCACAGGCCGACGAGGTCGGCCCCGGCGCGGTCGAGCGACGCCACGTCCTCGGCCGAGGCGGCTCCGCAGATCTTGACCAGCATCAGGTGTCACAACCCCAACATGGCGGCGATGCGGTTGCGCTGGATCTCCGTCGTGCCCGAGTAGATCGGGCCGGCGACGGCGTCGCGCAGGTCCTTCTCGAGTCCGTACTCGGTCAGGTAGCCGCTGCCGCCGAAGATCTGCACGGCGGCCAGCGCGGAGGCGAGGTTGCTCTCGCCGGCGAGGAGCTTGCTGACGGCGATGTCGGTCGTGACGTTCTCGCCCGCGGTCAGCCGGACCGCCGTGTCGTAGAGCCACTTCCGCGCGGTGTCCAGGCCGATCCTCATGTCCACGATCCGGTGGGAGATCGACTGGTTCGAGCCGATCGGCCTGCCGAACTGGACGCGTTCCCGGGCGTATTCGACGCAGCGGTCGAGCCGGTGCCGCATCTGCCCGGCGGTGACGACGAAGGAGCAGAGGATCTCCCACTTCATCACGTGGTCCAGGACCAGGAACCCGGACCCGACCCGGCCGATCACGGCGGAGGCGGGGATCCGGCAGTCGTCGAAGTGCAGTTCGCCCAGCGGCGCGGTCCGCAGCCCCATGGTGGCGACGGGTGCTCCGACGACGAGCCCCGGGGTGTCCCGCTCCACGGCGAAGGCCGTGATCCCGAGCGGGCCGCCGTCCGGGTGGGTGCGCGCGTAGACCGTGAACAGGCCGGCCACCGGGCCGTTGGTGACGAAGGACTTGCTGCCCCGCAGGACGAAGCCGTCGCCTTCGCGGGTGGCCGTGGTCCTCATGGCCAGCGCGTCGGAGCCGCTCTCGGTCTCGCTGATCGCGTGCGCCCCGATCGTCTCGCCCGAGCAGATCCCGGGCAGGTGGCGCGCCTTGAGCTCGGGCGAACCGAACCGTTGCAGCGGGACCCCGGCGCTGACCAGGTGGGTGGCGACCGAGAAGTTCAGTCCGCCGTCACGGCACCCGGTGCCGAGCCGTTCGAGCACGTGCATGGTGGTGAGCAGGTCCTGGCCCAGCCCGCCCCACTGCTCGTCGAACGGCAGGCCGAGGATCCCGGACTTCCGGATCAGCGCCCACTTGTCCCAGGGGAAGGCGCCTTCCGCGTCCCGTTCGAGGTGGCCCGCACTGAGCTCCTCGCACCATCGGCCGATCCCGTCGCCCAGGGCGATCTGGTCGGCGCTCCAGCTGATCATCCGTCGGTCCCGTCAGTACTCGGAGAACTCGGTCGAGTCCAGGTCGTGGCGTTCGTCGCCGCGCAGCGCGGGCGAGAACACGCAGACCAGGCGGAGGTCCTCGTCCGGGCCCGCGATCAGGAAGTGGGCGTCGTGCCGGTCGAGCGCGTACAGGGTGCCCGGCTCGATCGGGTGGGACGTGCCGTCGGTGTCCACCACCTCGCCCGCGCCCGCGATGCAGTAGCAGGCCTCCAGGTGGCGGCGGTACTCCAGCCTGGACTTGGTGCCGGCGCGGACGGTGGTGTCCGTCATCGTGTAGCCCAGGCCGTCGGAGGCGAGGAGGAACCTGCGGCTGAGGCCGTTGCCCCAGTCCACGCTGGTCACCTCGTCAAGGCGTCGGACGATCATCGGGTGTGCCTCCTAGCGGTTCGAATACGGTGAAACGGTGTGCACGAAGGTGTGGAACTCCTCGACCACGTCGGCCCCTTCGGCGAGGGCCCGCTCGATCCGGGCGACCCCGGCGCTGCCCACGACGGCGGCATCGGCGCCGAGGCGGTGCAGCCGGGCGATGTCCGCCCAGGAACGGACGCCGAACCCGACGGCGATCGGTGCGGTGGTGGGTGTGGCGGTCGGTGCGGTGGTCGGTGCGGTGGTCGGTACGTCGGTCGGTGCGGTGGCCGTCCCCCGCAGGGCGGCCAGCGCGGCGGCCAGTTCCCGGTGGTCGGCCGTGAGTTCGCCGCCGCTGCGGCCGTAGCGGGCCACCAGGTACAGGTACGCGGTGGCGGACTCGGCGGCCGCCGCCCGCACCTCGGCCGTCGACCCGGCGTAGCAGGTGGCGACCACGGGCAGCCCGGCCTCCCGCGCCGCGTCGAGGTAGCCGGGGCGCAGCCGCGGTGGCAGCGCGTGGACCAGCAGCCCGTCGACGCCCGAGTCGGCGACCCGCCGGACGAAGCCGGGCACGGTCAGCTCCCTGACCGTGTGGCTCCAGTCGGCCAGCAGGGCCACCCGCAGGTGGCGCAGCCGGGGCAGGATCCCGCCGAGGAAGTCGAGCACCTCGTCGAGTCCGCCGCCCTCGGCCAGCGCCCGCCGCGCGGACCGGCGGATGACGGGCCCGTCGGTGACCGAGTCGGGGAACGGCACCGCCAGCTCCAGGCAGTCCACCCGGCAGTCGTCGAGCATCCGCAGGAGGTCGGCCAGGACGGGCAGCGGCGGGTCCCCGGCGTTGAGGAACACCGCCAGGCCGGGCCGGTCCGGCGGCCGGCGGGCGAAGAACCCGCTCACCGCGCACGCCCCGGGGCCGCGCCGCGGTGTGCCGGTCGTGTCCGCAGGCGGTCGACGAGGTCGCGCGCGGCGCCGCAGCGCAGGGCGTCGTCGGCCGCCCCGACCGCCTCCGGCCACTGCGCGATCAGCCCGCCGGCGACGGCCAGTGCGGCGGCGTTCAGCCGGACGGTCCGGGTGGCGAGGTCCGTCCCGGCTCCGGAGAGCACGCCGAGGAAGTGGTCGACCACGTCCTCTCCCGCTCCGGCCGGCCGCAGCCCGGCGAGCGCGTCGGCGGCGGGTACAGGGGCCTCGGCCGGCAGCCGGATCGGGTCGGCGCCGTCGTTGGTGAGGAGGACGTTGTCCACGGAGCCGACGAGTTCGTCGACGCCCAGCTCGTTGGAGCACAGCCAGATCCTCCGGCCGGTGACGGTGGCGGCGAGGCGGCCCAGCGTCGGCAGCAGGGAACGGTCCGAGACGCCGACGAGCTGGGCGGAGACCGGCACCGCGGCCAGGAAGGGGCCCACGGAGTTGACGAATCCGCCGATCATCCGCAGGTCCAGCGGCACGATGCTCCGGGCCAGCAGCGCCACCTCCCGCGGGTAGACGAAGGTTCCGGGGAAGGTGATGCCGTGGCGTTCCAGCTGGGCCTCGGTCTGCCCGTACGAGGTGGTCGTTCCGATGCCGAGGCGGTCGAGCAGGTCGTGGGAGCCGCAGCTGCTCGTGTAGGCGCGGGAGCCCGTCTTGACGACGCGGACGCCCATGGCCGCGGCGACGAACGCCGCCGCGGTGGAGACGTTGAACGTGGCCGGCCCGCCTCCGGTGCCGACGATGTTGACCGTACCGTCCAGCCGCGCGGCGACGGCCGGCCGACGCTCGTCCAGCGAGCGGAGCATCCCGATCAGGGTGTCCGGGTCGGGCATCCGGGTGGAGAGCGAGGAGAGCAGCGCCACCGTCTCGCCGCGCCGGAGCGCGCCGTCGCGCAGCTGGTCCCAGAAGGACCCCCACAGCTCCTGGTCGACGGTGCGGTCCCGGTGGATCAGCGCTCGCAGCACCTCGTGCATGGCTAGAGGGAGTCCGTTCGGAGCGGCTGGGCCTGTTCGATGAACCGGCTGATCGAGGCGACGGTGCGGAAGCTGTCCGGGTCGAGGTCGATCTCCTCGACGCGCAGGTCGAAGCGGTCCTCGAGCCAGGCGATCGTCTTGAGCAGGCCGAGGCTGTCGATGACCCCGCCGTCCACGAGGTCGTAGTCGGGCTCCAGTTCGCTCGCGGCGACGTCCGGCAGGAACTCCTCGATGATGAACTGCGTGACTACCGCGGCGTGTCGCACGTGGCCGTTCCTTCGGTTGGCTGGGTGGGGGAGCAGGCGCGCTCGACGTGCGCGCGGTCGATCTTTCCGGTGGACGTCCTGGGCAGCGGGCCGTCCACGATCAGCAGGGTCGACGGGACCGCGGTGAGCGGCAGCCGTTGTGCGCAGTGCCGGCGCAGCGTCAGCGAGTTGAGCCGGCTGCCCGGCGCGCGACGGGCCACGCTCCGCAGCAGGCGGCCGGCCACCGGGTCGGGCACGGCCACCACGGCGGCCTCGACGACCTCGGGGTGGTCGAGCAGCACCTGCTCGACCTCGTGGGTGTTGACCCGCACCCCGCGGACCTTGACCTGGTGGTCGTTGCGGCCCTCCAGGGTGATGCGGCCGTCCCGGTCCCGCCGGACGAGGTCGCCGCTGCGGAAGTAGCGCCGCGCCCGCCCGTCGTGGTGGTGGGTCGCGAACCGGCCCGCGTCCTGGGCCCGGTCCAGGTAGCCGTCGGTCTGGAAGGGCGTCGCGACGTGGAGTTCGCCGGTGCCGGGCCCGGTCACGATCCCGCCGTCGGCACCGACGATCACCGCGTGGACCCCGGGCAGCGGGCGCCCGATCGGCACCGGGCCGTCCGCCGGCTCGGTGCCGTCGACCTCGTGCAGGAAGCTGTCGTTGGTCTCGGTGCAGCCGTAGACGTTGTACAGCCGCGCGCGGGGGAACAGGCGCGGGAGTTCGGCCAGGCAGCGGGCGGGCAGGCTGTCGCCGGTGAAGACGACGTGCTCGACCGTGTCGAGCCGCCGGCCGTCCGCCGCGGCCGCGTCGACCAGCAGCCGGTAGAACATCGGTACCGCCTGGACGAGTTGGACCGCGTGGCGGGACACCAGGTCCAGCAGGTGGCCCGCTTGGGTGGCCCGGGCCGGATCGACCAGGACGACGCGGCCGCCGTGCTTGAGGGTGGTCCAGATGTCCAGCAGGCACAGGTCGAAGGTGAGCGGGGCGTGGTTGAGAACCGTCGTCCCCCGGCGGATGCCGAACCGCTCGCCGGCCCAGGTGGTGAAGCGGTCCACCGCGCCCGTGGTCAGCGGCACGATCTTCGGCTGCCCGGTGGAGCCGGAGGTGGTGAACAGGAAGGAGACGTCGGCGGGTTGGGTGCGGTACGGCGCCCTCGGCTCCGCCGGCCCGTCCTCGGCAGCGGGGCCGGGGACGGAACCGGGGCCGGGCTCCTCGGGACGTTCCGGCGACAGGACGTGCCGGATGCCGGCCCGCTCGACCAGCGCGTGGGACGCTCCCCCCTCCGGCGTGGGCGCCGGCAGCAGCAGGAAGCGCCGCCCTTCCAGCAGGCAGGCGAGCACCAGGGCGATCGTCGCGGGCGACTTGGCGGCCGGGATGCCGATCGGCTCGTCCGCGTTCAGGGCGAGCCGGGCGATCCGGACGCGCTCCCGCTCCGCGAGCCGGAGGAGTCCACGGTAGGTCGTCTCCTCGCCGCGCCACACCAACGCCGGATCGCCGGGATGGCCGGTGGCGTGCGCGAGGAATGAACCCACCAGGCTCTGCTGCTGCGTCATGACTTCTCCGAGTTCATGCGGCGAGGTGGATCCATGGACAACGGATGAGTTCAGGCAAAGGGTTCACCGATCTATTTCGGGACGATGAAGGCCCGACAGGAATGGGGTCGGGATCCGGCCTTCCCGGGGCGAAAGAAGAATTATCACGTGACGCCCGTCCAGGGAAGCGGCCGGTGGGATCAGCACCATGACGGCACGTCAGGGATGGTGCCACGGTCTGCGGCGCCGATGCTAGCCGTCGAGCGTGTTCGATCTGGATAAAGGACATCGACGGGCCGGCGTCAATTTTTTCTTGATGTCCGTAACCCTCTCCTCGATCTTGCGGAGTGAGACGGGAGCCTCCTAGTATCCGCCGTACTGTTCGCGAAGTAGCGAATCGGCGAGGGGATTTCCGGGGGCGCTGAAGCGTTCCCGATCGCCGTGAAAGGTGGATCCGTCATGCCTGGTCCCGATCGGCGCGCGCACGCTCCGACCCTGTTGTCCTTCGCCCAGCAGCGGCTGTGGTTCCTCGACCGGCTGCGGCCGGGTCGGCCCGACCACAACGTCCCGACCGCGGTCCGTCTGCGCGGCCGGCTGGACGAGGAGGCGCTCACCCGGGCGCTCACCGAGGTCGTGCGGCGCCACGAGGTGCTGCGCGGCAGGATCGTCGACGCCGAGGACGGCCCGTGCCACGTCACGGAACCGGTCGAGACCTTCGTGCCGACACTCACCGATCTGACGCACACCCCGGCGGAGCAGGCCTGGCAGCGGGCCCGAGAGCTGGTGGCCGCCGATCTGGCGACCCCGTTCGACCTCGGGGCCGCTCCGAAGCTGCGGGCCCGACTGATCCGCGTCGCTCCCGACGACCACCTGCTGGTCCTGGTGATTCACCACATCGCCTGTGACGGCTGGTCGTTGTCGGTGCTGTGGCAGGAGTTCGCCGTCGGGTACGGTGCCGCCGTCGACGGCCGGCCGAGCGCCCTGGCGGACCTGCCCGTCCAGTACGCCGACTTCGCCGACTGGCAGCGGAGCCACCAGGGCGGAACCGCTCTGCTGGACCAACTCGCCTACTGGCGCGAGCACTTGGCGGACATGAGCCCGTCGGTCCTCCCGACCGACCGGGCCCGCCCCGCGGTGTGGTCCGGCCGAGGGGACCAGGTCGGGATCGAGATCCCCGCGGAACTCGCCGACCGGATACGCGCACTGGGGCGCGCCCACGAGGTGACGCCGTTCATGACGCTGCTGGCCGCCTTCCAGGTCCTGCTCGCGCGCTGCACCGGACAGGCCGACGTGACGGTGGGGACGCCGATCTCCGGGCGGACCCGGATCGAGGTGGAGCCCCTGATCGGCTTCTTCGTCAACACGCTCGTGCTGCGCACCGACCTGTCCGGCGACCCGGGTTTCACCGAGGTGCTCGCCCGGGTGCGGCGGTGCGCGGTGGAGGCCTACGCCCACCAGGACGTCCCCTTCGAACGGCTGGTGCAGGAGCTGCGGCCCGAACGCGACCTCGGCCAGCACCCGCTGTTCACCGTCATGTTCCAGCTGGAGGGCCCGCCCGCGCTCCCGTCCGGGCTTCCGGACCTGGAGGTGAGTGGCCATCAGATCCAGAACGAGGTGGCGAAGTTCGACCTCGAGGTCTCGCTGACGGACGACGGGGAACGCTTCACCGGCGCCATCCGGTACGCCATCGACCTCTTCGACCGCGACACGGTGCGGCGACTCTCCGAGGCCTTCGGGGCGCTGCTCGACCAGCTCGTCGCCGGTCCCGAACGGCCGATCTCGGCCTGGGAGACGCCGGCCGGCCTGGCTGCGGGTGACGACGGGGCAGAGTAGCCACAGTCCGTGTGGCTTGTCGGCCG
>NZ_JBEXJK010000335.1:0-9266 GCF_040609095.1 Kitasatospora sp. NPDC004799 | reverse complement strand
GTGGCGCCCGCTGACCCGCTTCGACCAGGAGTGGATCGGCGAACTGCACATCTACGCCCGGGAGCACCGGATCTGGACCGCCGCGGTGCAGACGCTCTCGGACATCGGCGGCACCGTCACGATGCGTGCGCTGCTCGGGATCGCCGCGGGGTGGCTCTGGTTGATCGGCGCGCGGGTGCTGGCCGGCTGGGTGGCCGCCCAGGCCCTGGTCGGCTGGGGCGCCCAGTGGGCACTGAAGCTGGCCTTCGACCGCGGCCGCCCCTCCTTCACCGATCCGGTCTCGCACGCCGGCGGCCCGGCCTTCCCCTCCGGGCACGCCATGGCCTCGGCGATCACCTGCGCCGTCCTGGTCGGCCTGCTCTGGTACCGGGTCCGCCGACGCGGCCGGACCGCCGCCTGCGCGGTGGCGGCGGCCACGGTGCTGACCATCGGCTGGACCCGGATCGCGCTCGGGGTGCACTGGCCCACCGACGTGGTGGGCGGCTGGCTGGCCGCCGGCATCGTGCTGGGCGCCGTGACCGCGGTGATCCAGGTCTGGCGCCCCGGCGCGCTGGCCCGGGACGTGCGGCGGGTCAACTGGCGCACCAGACCCCGGGTGCAGCGGGTCGTCGTGTCGGGCGGACGGCCTCCGGGCGGCCCGGCCGACCAGGTGGACGAGAGCGTCCGCTGAGGCTCCGTCACCCCGCCGTCCCGACGCCCCGTTGCCCCTCGGCCGCTGCCCGTTGCCCCTCGCCCTTTGCCTGTTGCCTGTTGCCTGTTGCCGACCGGCGAGGTCCGCCGCGGGCCACAGCGCTAGCGTGACGGCCATGCCCGACACCCCTGCCCTCGTCTCCCCCGACTCCCGCACCGCGCCCGCCGGTCACCCCGAGCGGCCGCTGCGGATCGCCACCGTCCAGGCCCAGGCCGTGGCCGGCGACATACCCGCCAACGTCGCCCAGGCCGCCGAGCTGATCCGTGAGGCCGCCCGGGCCGGCGCCCGGCTGGTGCTGTTCGCGGAAAAGTTCCTCTCCGGGTACGAGCCCGAGCTGATCAGCTCCGACCCGGCCAGGTACACCGTCCAGCCCGGCGATCCGCGTCTCGCGCCGATCGCCGAGGCCTGCCGGGAGACCGGCACCGCCGCGGTCGTCGGCGCCGCCGTCACGGACGGCGCCGACCTGCGCGTCTCCGCCCTCGTTCTGGGCCCGGACGGCGGCCTCGTCACCCGCTACGACAAGCAGCACCTGTTCAAGGCCGAACGCGACTACTACCGCCCCGGGACGGCCGGCTGCACCCTGGAACTGGACGGCTGGCGGCTCGGTCTCGGCGTCTGCTACGACTCCGGCTTCCCCGAGCACGCCCGGGCCGCCGCGCTCGACGGCTGCCACGCCTACCTGGTCGGCGCGCTGTTCAGCGTGGGCCACGGCCACCACGAGTCCCGCACCTGGTTCCCGGCCCGCGCGCTCGACAACACCCTCTACACGGTGCTCGCCAACCACATCGGCCACACCGGCGGCTGGCACACCTGCGGCGGCAGCGCGGTCTGGGGCCCCGACGGCCGCCTGATCGCCGAGGCGAGCGAGGACCAGCGCGAACTCGTCGTCGTCGACCTCGACCCGACCGTCCTGCGCCGCACCCGCGAGTCCGAGCCCCTCCTCGCCGACCTCGCCCTCGCCACCACCCGCCCGCCGACACCCCGCACCCGGTTCACCCTGGCCTGAGCCGGACCTCCCGCCCCGGGCGACCCGAGCCGGCCGCGGCCCAGAGGGCCCAGCGCGAACGGCCCGGCTCGGGAGGCACGGCATCGCCACCGCCACACCCATCGGCCCGCCCCGGTGGGCAGCACACCCACGGACAAGGTGACCGAGCGGGCCCGCGGTGGCCCCGCCGTCTCGGCCGGCCCCGGCACGGAAGGCCCGCATCGCCACCGCCCCAGCCTCAGCCCCATCAGCACGGTCACGCCCAGAGCCAACACCGGCAGCACCAGTAGGCCAACGGCCCGTCCCCACAACTGAGGTGAGCGAACGGGCCAGCACCGCCGCCGCCGGCCCGACCAGAACGGTCAGGGCCAGGGCAGCCGGCACCGGCAGAACCGGCGGGCCACCGTCGTCGTGATCGAGCGGGCCAGCGGTGGCCACGCCGACTCGGCAGGACCCGGCACGGAAGGCTCAGCTCAGGAGGCCGCATCACCGCCACCAGCCCAACCAGCACCGGCGGGGTACCGACCGTCCCCACTGCCAAGGTGATCGGCCGGGCCAGCGGTAACCAGGCCGACTCGGCAGGCCCGCCTCAGGTGGCCCGCATCACCGCCACCGTTCTCACCTGCCCTACCCCGCAGGCCGACAGCACCTCGGCCGCCGGCCCGACCGCCCCCGGCACGACCGGCGGTTCAGCGCGGAGCGCACGGCTTGCGAGGCCCCCATTGCCGCAACCACGCTCACCCGCCCGACCAGCACGGTCAAGCCCAAAGCCGCCAGCACCGGCACCACCGGCGGAGCACCGGCTGTCCTCACCATCGACATGATCAATCGGGTCAGCAATGGCCACACCGCCCCAGGAGCCCAACTCGGCGAGCTTCGGCCGAAGGAACCCGGCGCGGAGGACACGGCGAGGAAGGCTCACATCGCCACCACCGCGCCCACCTGCCCGAGCTGCGGGCCGGAATCCCAACCGGCATGGCCACGTCCAGGGCGGCCCGCACCGGCGGAACCGGCGCCGCACCGACCGTCCCACCACAGAGGGGATCGCACGGGCCAGCGGTAGCCACGCTGGATCGGCAGACCCGGCGCGCAAGGCCTGCATCCCCGCCACTGCGCTCATCTGTCCCACCCTGCGGGCCGGGAGCACTGCGGCTGCCAAGCCGCCCGGGGCGGCCACCACTGGCAGGACCGGCAAGCAACGACCCGCCCCCGCCGTCGGAGTGACCGAGCGGGCCGACGGTAGCCACGCCAGCGCGGCAGGCCCAGCAGGCGAGGCCCGCATCGCCGCCACCGCCCTCACCCGTCCCACCTTGCAGGCCGACAGCACCGCGGCCGCCGGCCCGACCAACCTGGCCACGCCCAGGGCGGGCCGCACCGGCGGAACCGACGCCGCGCCGACCGTCCACACCGCCGAGGTGGTCAAGCGGGCCAGCGGTAGCCACGCCAGCTCAGCAGACCCGGCGCGCAAGACCCAGAACGCCACCACCGCGCCCGCCTGCCCGGCCCTGGGGGGCTGGAAGCACTGCGGCTACCAGGCTGACCAGGATGGTCAGGGCCACGACGGCCAGGGCCAGGAGGACCAGCGGGCCACCGCCCCGTTCCCGCCGTCGGCGTGATCGAGCGGGCCGGCGGTAGCCACGCCGGCTCAGCAGGACCCGGCGAGAGAGTCCTGCATCGCCACCACCGCGCCCATCCGTCCGCCCCAGCGGGCCGGAAGCGCCGCCTCCCCGACCAGGGCTGCCGGCACCGGCAGAGCCGGCGGGCCGACGGTGGCCACTTCGGGGCGGCAGGGTCGGCTCAGGAGGCGCGCATGGCTGCCACCGCGCTCATCCGTCCCACCCGGCGGGCCGGGAGGACCGCCGCCGCCAGGCCGACCAGGACGGTCAAGGCCACGACGGCCAGGACCGGGAGGACCGGCGGTAGCCACGCCGGCTCAGCAGGACCCGGCGACAGAGGCCTGCATCGCCACCACTGCGCCCATCCGTCCCACCCTGCGGGCCGGGAGCGCCGCCTCCCCGACCAGGGCTGCCGGCACCGGCAGAGCCGGCGGGCCGGCGGTGGCCGTGCCAGCGCGGCGGGGCCGGCTCAGGAGGCGCGCATGGCTGCCACCGCGCTCATCCGCCCCACCCGGCGGGCCGGGAGGACCGCCGCCGCCAGGCCGACCAGGACGGTCAAGGTTAGGGCGGCCAGGACCGGCAGGGCCGGTGGGGTGCCGACCGTGCCGATCGTCGAGGTGATCGAGCGGGCGGCGGCCCAGCCGTAGGCGGCGCCCAGGGCGGTGCCGACGAGGGCGCCGGCCAGGGAGAGCAGCAGGGCCTCCAGGGTGAGCATCCGGCGCAGCTGCCGGCGCGACATCCCGATCGCCCGCAGCATGCCGATCTCGCGGGAGCGTTCGCTGATGCTGAGCATCAGGGTGGCCGCGACGCCGAGGCCGGCGATGGCGACGGAGAAGGACAGCAGGGCCATGCTGACGGTCTTCAGCCGGTCCAGCAGGGAGCGCAGGGTGTCCGCCTGGGCGGCCGTGTCGGCGACGGTCACCTGCGGGTGGCCGGCGAGGGCGCGGTCCAGGGTGCGGCGGGCGGTCGGCCGGTCGTCGCCGGCGGCCGGGGTGATCCAGGCCGTGGTGACGGGCGCGGCGGGGGCGAGGCGGTCCAGGGTGGCGGGCGTCACCAGCAGGGTGGCGCCGCTCTGCAGGGTGAACGGCAGGGTGCTGCGGCCGGGCTGGAGCCGCAGCTCGACGCCGCCGGCCCGGCGCACCCCGGTCTCGCCGAGCCCGCTCAGCGCGGCGCCCTCGGTGAGCGCGCGGGCCCGGTCCACGTCGTCCGTCGAGGAGTTGAGCCGGGTGGGGTCGACGGCGGCGACCACGGTGGGCCGGCCGTCGAGGTCGACGGTGGCCGAGCGGACCGGGACGACGGTCAGCCCCCGCTCGGCGCCGAGCGCGCCGAGCGCCCCGGCGGGCAGGGCACCGCCCCCGGCGGCCGCCGCCGAGAAGACCCCGGGCTGGCGCGCGGACACCACGGGCACCAGCGACCGCGAGGTGATGTCCAGCGCGGTGACCGCGCCGACCATCACGGTCACGCCGAGCAGCAGCGCCGAGCCGGTGGCCCCGGTGCGGCCGGGGTTGAGCCGCAGCTGCTGGGTAGCGAGCCGCCCTGCCGTACCGCCGAGCCGCCGGGCGGGCCGGCCCAGGACGGCGACGACCGCGGGCAGCACCCGGTGGGAGAGCCGCAGCACCCCGAAGAAGCTGGCGATCGCCCCGACGGTGACGGCGAGCAGCGACAGCGGCGGCGGGGTCACCGTCCCGGCCACCAGCAGCGCCGTGCCCGCGAGCAGCAGCCCGGCGGTCCACACCGCGGCCCGCACCCGGGCCGCCCCGCCGGCCGGCGCGGGGGTGCCGCCGAGGGCGGCGACCGGCGGCACGGCCGCGGCGGCCTTCGCCGGGCCGCGGACGGCCAGCAGGGTCAGCAGCACGCCGAACAGCCCGGCCAGCAGGCAGGTCAGCGGGGAGGGCAGCAGCGACAGGTGCACCGGTCCGAGGTCGAGCCGGCCGACCACGGCGGTGCCGAGCGCGCCGAGCCCGACCCCCAGCAGCACGCCGGCCGCCGAGGCGCCCATGCCGAGCAGCAGTCCCTGGCGGCGGATCAGCCGGCGCAGCTGCTGCCGGTCGGCGCCCACGCAGCGCAGCAGGGCGAGCTGGCGGGTCCGCTGGGCGAGCACCACCGTGAAGGTGTTGCCGACCACCATCCGCGCCACCGCGAGCGCGATCAGGACGAAGGAGAGCGCGGCGACCAGCACCACGCCGTACATGGTGCTGCTCTGCCGGGTCGCCTCGGTGACCGAGGCCTCGCGGGTGTGCACCTGGGCGCCGGGGCCGAGGGCGGCGCGCAGGGCGTCGACGGTCCCCGCCCGGGAGGCGTCGGGGGCGACCCTGACGTCGAGTCGGTCGGCGGTGACACCGGTCGCCCAGCCGCCGACCGCCCCGGCCGGGACGCCGATGATCGGGACTCCGGCGAGGCTCGGGGCGCCCCGCTCGTCCAGGGTGCCCACCAGCCGGGCGGTGGCGGCCGTGCCGTCGGCCCGGGTCAGGTGCACCTCGGCGCCCACGGCGGCGTCCAGCCGGTGCGCCGTCCCGGTGTCGAGCAGCACCTCGCCGGGGCCGGCGGGCCAGCGGCCGTCCTTGAGCAGCTGCCAGCGCAGCGCCGGGTCCTCGGCGACGGCGCTGACCGCGGCGCTCCGGTCGAGCGGGTGGCCGTCGGCGGCCAGCACGGCGCCCCTGCCGGTCAGCCGCGGGGCCGCCGCGGCCACCCCGGCGGTCCCCCGCACCCGCTCCGCGGCGGCCGCGTCCAGCCCGCCGGCCGCGGCCTTCCCGGTCACCTGGATGTCGCCGGGGCCGACCTCGGCGGCCGCGGTCTGGCGGTAGGAGTCCACCAGCGCCCCGCTGCCGCTGACGGAGGCGATCAGGAAGGCCACCCCCAGCGCGATCGCGGCACCGCTCAGCAGCAGTTGGCGCAGCTGGCCGCGCAGCTCGGCCACGGTGTATCGGTACGTCGTCATGGCTCCCCGGCTCGTCCGCCCTGACCGGGAGGGATGCACCGGCAGGGGTCTCGTCGAGCCTAGGAGCGGAGCGGCCACGGTCCGTCAGCACGAGGTCTGCTTCATGATCACTCCGCGGGCGGACGGCCGCCCCGGCCGCCTCCTCCCCGAGGGGTACCCCGCCCCCGACTCCAGTGGCACGGGCGGTCGGCGGTGGCCCCCCGGGAACGCCGCAGGCCCTCCTGCCCGAAGCGGGCGGAGGGCCTGTGACCTGCGCTTTCACTGTGCCCCAGACAGGAATCGAACCTGCGACACCGGCTTTAGGAGAGCCGTGCTCTATCCCCTGAGCTACTGAGGCGCGGCCCGGGTGCTGCCAGGCCGTTCACAGCGTACCGGATCGGGGGTGGGGCGCGGGGTGACGGAGGGGATGCGGGGGCCCGACGGGGTGTCAGGGCGGGTCAAGTAGCCTGCCGGGCAGGGTGGGATCCGCCCCGGCACCGCGTGAGGAGACGAAGGACCCGATGAAACCTGCTGTGCGCCCGGTGGGTCGGCTGTTGGGGCAGGTGTGGCTGTGGCCCGCGGTGGTGATGCTGGCGGTGGGCGGGTACCGGCTGGGGACGCCGGACCTGTGGCGGGACGAGATCGCGACCTGGACGGTGGCCACCCGCTCGCTGGGCGACCTGCTGCGGCTGCTGCAGCACGTCGACGCCAGCAACGGCGCGTACTACCTGCTGATGCACGGCTGGACGGCGGTGTTCGGCGACTCGACGGTGTCCCTGCGAATACCCTCCGTGCTGGCGATGGCCGGGGCGGCGGCGCTGGTGGCGCTCACCGCCCAGCGGCTGTTCGGCAGCCGGGTGGCGGCGGTCGGTGCCGGGCTGCTGCTCGCGGTGCCCCCGGAGATCTCCCGGTACGCCCAGGAGGCCCGCTCCTACGCGCTGGTGACCTGCGCGATCGCGGCGGCCACGCTGTTCCTGCTGCGGGCGCTGGAGCGGCCCGGCTGGCGGCGCTGGGCACCGTACTGCGCGGCCATGGCGCTGGCCGGCGCCGGACACCTCATCTCCTTCAGTACGGTCGCCGGGCAGGTGGCGCTCCTGGCGCTGCACCTGTGGCGCACCCGCCCGGAGGCGGACCGGCGGCTGCTGTGGCAGTACCCGCTGGCGGTCGCGGTGGCGGCGCTGCCGGTGCTGCCGGTGGTGCTGCTGGGCAGCCGGCAGTCGGACCGGCAGCTGGGCTGGATCCCGACCCCCTCGATGCGCGGCCTCGCCTGGTTCGGCGAGCGCCTGTTCGGCTCGGACCTCGCGTTCTACGCCTTCCTCCCGCTGGCCCTGCTGGCGCTGGCGCTGCCCGGCCGGCGGCTCCAGGCCTGGCAGGCGCTGCTGCTCGCGGAGCTGCCGGTGGTGAGCGTCTGGCTGGTGTCCCGGCTGGGCGACACCTCGTACTTCCTCGGGCGGTACCTGCTGTTCACGGTGCCCGCCTGGGCCGTCCTGGCCGGCGGCGGCGCCGGGGCGGTGCACCGCGCGGTGACGGCCCTGGCCCGGCGGCGCGGCCGGGCACCCCGGGGGACCGTCGCGGCCGCCGGGCTGCTGACCGCCGCGCTGCTCGCGGCACCGGCCGTGGCGGCGCTGCCCGAGCAGCCCCCGGTGCGGTACGTCGGCTCGCACAACGGCTCGGAGGAGCCGTTCAAGGCGGCGGCCCGGGAGATCTCGGCCGGCTACCGCGCCGGGGACGGGCTGGCGGCCCCGCTGGGCGACCAGTCCTGGGCGATGGCCTGGCAGGGCGTCGACTACTACCTGCCCTCGGAGGTGCGGCCCTACCCGGTCTTCGTCGCGCAGAGCGCGGAGGACGCCGAGGAGCTCTCGCCGGTCCCCTGCCCGCGGCCGGAGGACTGCCTGGGCGGGGTGCCCCGGATCTGGCTGCTGGTCCTCGGCGACACCGGGGACCCGCTGGGCGCGATGCCGACGGACCAGGCCCAGGTGCTCCGCACCCGGTACGGCGACCCGGACCGGGTGACACCGCTCGGCGGGCTCACCCTGGCGCTGCTCGACCGGGACGTCTAGGAGGGGAGAAGTCGTCCGGGCGGGAGAACGCGGGACGTCCAGGACAGCGGAAAGGGGGAAGGGGAGCCGGTGCGGACCGGCTCCCCTTCCCCTTTCCTCCGCGCTTCAGCGGCTCACAGGGTGCGCAGCAGCCGGGACTGGATGGACGGCGGGTTCAGGTCGGACTGGAGGGCCACCGGGACCTCCAGCTTGTCCTCGCCCGCGCCCACCCGCAGCACGCCGACCTCCTTGCCGGCGAACTCGGTGTGGCCGACCTTCGAGGCGTCCAGGGTGATCGTGCCGGAGATGCCGGGGAAGCCCGCCACCACCAGGTCCTTGGTCGCGACGAGCGCGACCTTGCCGCCGAGCCCGTCGTCGACCGAGCCGACGACGTCGCCCTTCTTCACCACGGTCTGACCGGTCACGCCGTTCTGCGCGGCCTGGATCTGCTTGCCGCTGACCTTCAGCACGGTCGCCAGGATGTCCTCGCCCGGGTTGGGCCCGGTGGCCGGCTGGCCCAGGGTGACGCCGAGGATCATCCGCTTCACACCGCCGATCTCCTTGTACGCGGCCCACATCAGGCAGCCGCCGGCCGGGGTGCTGGAGCCGGTCTTGACGCCGATGACGCCGGTCTTCGGGTTGATCAGGTTGTTGGTGTTGGGGATCTTCACGTTGTTGAAGTTGGTCTCCGAGGTGGAGACGATCTGCCGGAAGATCTCGTCCTGCATGACCTGCTCGGCCAGCTTCAGCTGGTCCTTGGCGGTGGACTTGGTGTCCGGGCTGAAGCCCGCCGGGTCGGCGTAGATGGTGTTGGCCATGCCGAACTTGGACGCGGTGTCGTTCATCAGCTTGACGAACGCGTCCTCGGAACCGGAGTGGTAGCGGGCGAGCAGCCGGGCCACGTTGTTGGCCGAGGGCAGCATCAGCAGCTCCAGCGCCTGGTACTCGGTGAGCACCTGACCCTCGGTGAGCGTCACCCGGGACTCGTCCTTGTTGCCGGACTCCTGCGCGGCCTGCT
>NZ_JBEXJK010000334.1:0-9297 GCF_040609095.1 Kitasatospora sp. NPDC004799 | reverse complement strand
TTCGGGTCGGCGGCGGCGGATTCTCCGACCCCCGGCTGGCCGCCGTCCGCGCCGCCGCCGGGCCCCGGGTGGCGACCTCGCTCGGCCCGCGCGAGGTCGCCCGGCTACGGCTGCGCTCGCTGGCCGAATCGTTCCTGCCGTCCACCGGTCCGGGGCGGCCGTCCGGGCGGCCGTCCCGGCGCCCGGGAGCGCCGTACGCCGGTCTCTGCGCGCAGGTGCCGGAGCGGCACCGCGGCGTGCGGGTCGTCGACCGGGCCTTCGTCCGCACCGCCCACCGGCTCGGCCTCCAGGTGCACGTCTGGACTGTGGACGATCCCACACGGATCAGGTCTCTCCTGGACCTGGGTGTGGATGGCATCATGGCCGATCGCATCGACGTCCTGCGGGACGTCCTCGGCGAGCGCGGCTGCTGGACGGACGGCAGTTCGGGCTCCAGCACGGTGATGGGAACCCCATGAGCACCACGAACTCGGCGACGCACCCGCCGGACGACCCACCGACCGACCCCACGGCCGCCGACGCGGCCGCCTCCGCGACCCCCGGCGACGACGGACGGGCCCTGCGCCGGATGCAGTTCGGCTGGTACGTCAACGACTGGGCCAACGCCGCGTTCTCGGCCACCGTCCTGACGGTGTTCCTCGGCCCGTACCTGACCACCGTCGCCAAGGAGGCCGCCGACGCGGCCGGCAACGTGCACCCGCTCGGCCTGTCGATCCGCGCAGGATCGTTCTTCCCGTACACCGTCTCCTTCTCCGTGCTGCTGTCGGTCGCGGTGATGCTGCTGACCGGCACCGTCGCCGACCGCACCGGGCGGCACAAGGAGCTGATGTGCGGCTTCGCGTACGTCGGTTCGCTCGCCACGATGGGGATGTTCCTCCTCGACGGCGACCGCTACCTGCTCGGCGGCGCGCTGCTGGTGGTCGCCAACATCTCGTACGCGGTCTCGGTCGCG
Source organism: Kitasatospora sp. NPDC004799 (assembly GCF_040609095.1). Taxonomy (NCBI): domain Bacteria; kingdom Bacillati; phylum Actinomycetota; class Actinomycetes; order Kitasatosporales; family Streptomycetaceae; genus Kitasatospora; species Kitasatospora sp. NPDC004799. The sequence goes on along the minus strand of NZ_JBEXJK010000334.1, from coordinate 8,345 downwards.
CTCTCCTACGCCTACCTGCCCGGTCTGGCCTCCCCCGACGAGCGCGACAAGGTCTCGTCCACGGGCTGGGCCTACGGCTACGCGGGCGGCGGCCTGCTGCTGATCGCCAACCTGGCGCTGTTCGAGGGCCACGACGCGTTCGGCCTGGACTCCGGCACCGCCGTACGGATCTGCCTCGCCTCGGCGGGCCTGTGGTGGGCGCTGTTCACCGTCGTCCCGATGCTGCGGCTGCCCTCCCGGGCCGGCCTCGCCCCCAGCCCGGCCACCGAACCGGCCGGCGCCGACCGGCCCACCACCGGCAGCCTGCGCCAACTCGCGCGCACCCTGGGCGAGATGCGCAAGCACCCGCTCACCCTGCTCTACCTCGCCGCCTTCCTCTGCTACAACGACGGCATCCAGACCGTCGTCTCCCAGGCCTCGCTCTACGGCAGCGAGGAACTCGGCATGGACCAGACCTCGTTGGTCACCGCCGTGCTGCTGGTCCAGGTCGTGGCGATCGGCGGCGCCCTGCTGCTCGGCCGGATCGCCCACCGCTACGGCGCCAAGCGGACCATCCTCGGCTCCCTGGTCGGCTGGGTCGTCACCGTCACCCTCGGCTACGTCATGCCCGCCCACCAGCCCGCCTGGTTCTACGCTCTGGCCTGCATGATCGGCCTGGTCCTCGGCGGCAGCCAGGCCCTCTCCCGCTCCCTCTTCTCCCACCTCGTCCCGCCGGGCCGGGAGGCCGAGTACTTCAGCTTCTACAAGGTCAGCGACCGCGGCACCAGCTGGATGGGCCCGCTCGTCTTCGGCTTCGCCTACCAGCTCACCGGCAGCTACCGCTCGGCGATCATCTCGCTGATGGTCTTCTTCGTCGTCGGCTTCGTCGTCCTGCTGAAGGTCCCGGTCCGCCGCGCCATCGAGGCCGTCGGCAACCCGGTGCCCGAGCGGCTCTGACGGGCCCCGAGAGCCGCGGGCCCGGCCGCTCCCCCGATCCGTCGGGAGCAGCCGGGCCCGCGGCTCTGCGGCGTTCTGCCGTTCCGTCAGCCGATGGTGGCGGCCGTGGTGGCGGTGACGGCCTGGACGCCGCTGGCGCCACCGGGCACCGCCTGCCAGCCGGTCCAGACGCCCTCGGGCGTGTTGGTCCGGGTGTAGACGTTCCGGTCGGAGCCGATCGCGTACAGACGCACGACGTTGTCCGGCGTGGTGGTGCTGGTGATGCCCCTGATGCCGTTGTTCTCGACCAGCGTCCACCCGCTCCAGCTACCGGTGGTCCAGTCCCCGGTGGCGGCGTGCAGGCCACCGTCCGAGCCGATCACCTGCAGGCTCACCGTGTTGCCGCGGGCCGTGGCGGTGATGGCCTGGACACCGCTCGCACCACCGGGCACCGCCTGCCAGCCGGTCCAGACGCCCTCGGGCGTGTTGGTCCGGGTGTAGACGTTCCGGTCGGAGCCGATCGCGTACAGACGCACGACGTTGTCCGACGTGGTGGTGCTGGTGATGCCCCTGATCCCGTTGTTCTCGACCAGCGTCCACCCGCTCCAGCTATCGGTCGTGTAGTCCCCGGTGGCGGCGTACAGGCCGCCGTCCGAGCCGATCACCTGCAGGCTCACCGTGTTGCCCCGGGCCGTGGCGGTGACGGCCTGGACACCACCGGCGCCGCCGGGCACCTCCTGCCAGCCCGACCAGGCACCGCCGACCACGCCGTCACGGGTGTAGACCCGGCCGTCGGTGCCGACGGCGAAGACGTGGACGGCGTTGCCGATGGCGACGCTGTCCACGGCGGTCTGGGTGCCGGCCGTGGCGCTGGTGCCGACGGCCGACCAGCGCTCGGCCCAGCGGCCGGTCCGGTGATCGGTGACGGTGTCCCAGAGGGCGGAGTCGGAGCCGAGCACCTGGACGTGCGTGCCGGGCTTCACCTCCGCCGTGCTGTACCGGACCTCCTTCACCCAGGCGTCGAGGTCGTCGACCCGGGCGTTGTGGGCACCGGTGCGCGTCTCGGTGGCGGGCACGCCCAGGCAGCCGCCCTGCCAGGAGCGGGAGGCGACGGCGACCAGCTCGGCCCTGCCGTTGACCTCGCGGACCACGGGGGCGCCGGTGTCGCCCTTGCAGATCGCCGCGCCGCCGGTGCCGGTGGTGCCGATACCGGTCGCGCTCACGGTGTCGAGGCTGAACGCGCCGGAGTGCAGCCTGTTGGTCACCCATTCGGTCCTGGTGCGCCCGTACCCGGGCACGCGCAGGGTCTGCCCGACGGTAGGCGCGGCGGTGGTGACCGGCAGCGGGGCGATGCCGTCGACGGGCGTGGCGAGGCGGGCCATGACCAGGTCGCGGTCGGCGCGCGGCACCAGCTCGGCGATCTCGGCGGTCCGGCCGCCGGTGGTGGTCAGGTCGGTGCGGCCGACGGTGACCGTGGTCCTCCACTTCGGCGCCCCGGCCGCCAGGGCCTGCGGCTGCGCCGGGTCGTCCGAGAAGCAGGACGCGGCGGTGAGCACCCAGAAGCGGTCCACCAGCGCGCCGGTGCAGGCGCGCAGGTTGTCGCCGACCACCAGGCGCGCGGTGAAGGCGTAGGAACCGTCGGCGGCGGTGTCACCGGAGACGGCGCCGGCCGGGGCGACGGTGCTCAGCGTGCCGGCGGCCGCGGCCGCGACCAGCGCGCCCGCCCGCCGGGAGCGGGTGTGGGACTTGCGAGGCATGAGGAATCTCCCTGAGACGTTCGAAAGGGCCGCACCCCACGGACGCGGGGTGCGGATCGGATTCGTTCTCGGCGGTGCGCCGACCGGGCTGCGGCCCGCCCTGCCGGTGGCGGGGCGGGCCGCATCGGGTCTGCCGTGGATCAGGGGGCGGAGGGGCCGCCGTGGATCAGGGGGCGGAGGGGCCTCCGTGGAAGCGGACCCAGCCGGGGCCCAGCGGGTCGACGGACCACAGGGTGTTGTTGACGTCCCGCACGTAGGTGACGGGGTGTCCGGTGGCCGGATCGACGACGGTCTGCGGGACGGCGTCCGCGGCCAGCGCGGTGCCGGCCGGGGTGAGGGCGAACTCGGTCCACTTCCCGGTGGAGAAGTCCAGCGAGTTCAGCCGGTTGTTCGGGCCGTTGACGTACACCACCGTCCGCTTGCCGGCCTCGTCCGCGACCGCGACCGGGTCGGTGGCGGCCGTCACGCCCCAGTCGCGCCAGCCCGGGCCCCACGGGTCGACGGACCACAGGTGGTGGGCGGTGTCGCGGACGAAGGTGGTGAAGTGCCCGGTGGCCGGGTCGACCACGGTCGAGGGGAGGGCGTCCGGGGCCAGCACCGTGCCGGAGGTCGTCGGGACGAACTCGACCCGGCCGGCGCCGCGCCGGTCGACGGAGTTCAGCCGGTTGTTCGGCCCGTTGACGTACACCACGATGTGGCCGTCGTTCGGGTTGACCACCGGGACGGGGTCGGTGGCCGCCAGCGGGCCGTAGTCGTACCAGCCCTCGCCCTGCGGGTCCACGGACCACAGGTGGTTGGCGGTGTCCCGGACGAAGGTCACCAGGTGGTTGGTGGCCGGGTCGACGATCGTGCGCGGCACGGCGTCGGGGGCCAGCACGGTGCCGGACGGGGTCGGGACGAAGGCGGTCCACTGGCCGGTGGTGCGGTCGTAGGACCAGAGCTTGTTGTCCGGCCCGTTGACGTACACCACCACATGGCCGCTGACCGGATCGGCGATCGCGGTGGGGCGGGTGGCGGCGTAGACGCCCAGGTCGAGCCAGCCCTCGTTCCGCGGGTCGACGGACCACAGGTGGTTGCTGCTGTCCTGGACGAAGGTCAGCGGGTGGCCGGTCGCGGGGTCCACGACGGTGAACGGCGAGGCCTTCACCACCGTCCCCGAGGGGGTGGAGTGCCGGACGTTGGTGATCCACTGGCCGAGGTCGTCGACCCGGACGGCGAACGCGCCGGTGCGGGTCTCGGTGGCCGGGGTGCCCAGGCAGCCGCCCTGCCAGGAGCGCGAGGCGACGGCGACCAGCTCGGCCTTGCCGTTGACCTCCCGGATCGCCGGGGCGCCGGTGTCGCCCTTGCAGACCGCCGCGCCGCCCGTCCCCGTGATGCCGACGCCGGTCGGGCTCACCGTGTCGAGGCTGAACGCGCCGGTGTGCAGCTTGTCCTGGATCCACTCGGTCCTGGTCCGGCCGTAGCCGGGCACCCGCAGCGACTGCCCGGCCGTCGGCACGGCGGTGCCCACCGCCAGCGGCGTCACGCCCTCCACGGGCGACGCCAGGCGGGCCATCACCAGGTCACGGTCCTGACGCGGCACCAGCTCGACCACCCGGGCCGACTTGCCAGCCACGGTGGCGGTGGTGGTCCACTTCGGCGCACCGGCCGCGAGGGCCTGCGGCTGCGCCGGGTCGTCCGAGAAGCAGGAGGCGGCGCTGATCACCCAGTACTGGTCGATCAGCGCGCCGGTGCAGGCCCGGAGGCTGTCGCCGATGGCCAGTCGCGCGGTGGTGGTGTCGGCGGCCGCGTCGCCCACGACGGCTTGGGCCGGGCTGAACGTGGTCAGCGTGCCGGCGGTCGCGGCCGCGACCAGCACGCCGGCCCGCCAGGAACGGGCCTGGGACTTGCGGGACATGGTGGTTCCCCTTCGGGTGGATCTGCGGGAACCCGCGGGGGCGGTCGGGCGCACGCCGACGGCCCCCGCGGGGAGGGAGAGGGTTCGGATCAGCCGATCGCGGTGGCGGCGATGCCCTGGATGCCGCTGCTGTCGACGAGGTGGAAGGTGGTCCAGCTGCCGTCGGCCTTCTTGTCGGCGGTCCAGATCCGGTCGTCGGAGCCGATGGCGAACAGGCGGATGGTGTCGCCGATGGTGGTGGTGGCCACCTGCTTGACACCGCCGGCGTCGGGGACCGCGTCGAAGGTGGTCCAGGGGCCGTTGTCGGTGCTGTCGGTGGTCCAGATCCTGGCGTCGCCGCCGATCGCGAACAGCCGCACGGTGGTGCCGACCGTGGTGGCCGCGATGTGCCGGATGGCGCTGCTGGGGATGCGCTCGAAGGTGGTCCACGTCCCGGCGGTGTAGTCGCCGGTGGTGGTCCAGATCTCGTCGTTGCCGCCGATCGCGAACAGCCGCACGGTGTTGCCGACGGTGGTGGCGGTCACCTGCTTGATGCCGCTGCTGGGCAGCGCCTCGAACGCGGACCAGGTGCCGACGGCGTAGTCGCCGGTGGTGGTGTAGATCCTGCCGTCGCCACCGATGGCGAACAGCCGGACCTTGTCGCCCATGGCGACGGCGGTCACCTGCTGGATGCCGCTGTTGTCCGGCACCTGCTGGAAGGTGCTCCAGGTGTGGGTGGCGGTGTCCTCGGTGACGGTCCAGATGCGCTGGTCGGAGCCGATCCCGAAGAGCCGGATCTTGTCGCCCATCGTGACGGCGCTGATCTGCCGGATGCCGCTGCCGTTCGACACGGACTCGAAGGTGCCCCACACGTCCGGGGTGTACGAGCCCTCGTTGGCCCAGACCTTGGTGTCCCCGCCGATCGCGAGCAGCTCGCTGGCCGCACGGGAGGCCTTCACCTGCTTCACCCAGCCGCCGAGGTCGTCGACCCGGGAGCTGTAGGCGCCGGTACGGGTCTCGGTGGCCGGGGTGCCCAGGCAGCCGCCCTGCCAGGAGCGCGAGGCGACGGCCACCAGCTCGGCCCTGCCGTTGACCTCGCGGATCGCCGGGGCGCCGGTGTCGCCCTTGCAGACCGCCGCGCCGTTCGTGCCCGTGGTGCCGATGCCCGTCGGGTTCACCGTGTCGAGGCTGAACACGCCGGAGTGGACCTTCAGCGGCGCCCACTCGTCCTTCGTCCGGCCGACGCCGGGAACGCGCAGGCTCTGCCCGGCGGTCGGCGCGGTGGCCGCCAGCGGCAGCGGGGCGACGCCGTCCACGGCCCTGGTGAGGCGGGCCAGCACCAGGTCGCGGTCCTGACGCGGCACCAGCTCGGCCACCTGGGCCGACTTGGCCCCGACGGTGACGGTGGTCCCCCACTTCGGCGCGCCGGCCGCCAGGGCCTGCGGCTGCGCCGGGTCGTCCGAGAAGCACGACGCGGCGGTGAGCACCCAGTAGCGGTCCACCAGCGCGCCGGTGCAGCCGCGCAGGTGGTCACCGATCACCAGGCTCGCGGTGAAGGCGTAGGAACCGTCGGCGGCCGGGGCGCCGACCACGGCGCCGGCCGGGGCGAGGGTGCTCAGCGTGCTCGCGGCAGCGGCCGCGACCAGCACGCCGGCCCGCCGGAGGCGGGGCTGGGACTTGCGGGACATCGGGAGTTCCCCCCTGGGATGGTGCGGGTAGGTGGCGTCCCGCCGGACCGGCGGCCGGGCGGTGGCCGGTGGCGCGCGGTCCGGCGGGACGCGGTGCGGGCTGGGGTCAGCCGGTGGTCGCGGCGGTGACGGCCTTGGTGCCGGTGGCACCGCCGGGGACCTCGCCCCAGTCGGTCCACTTGCCGGCGTTGTAGTCGGCGTCGCGGTTGTAGACCTTGTCGTCCTCGTTGACGGCGACGATGTGGACGACGTTGCCGTCGGCGCTGCTGCTGATCGCCTTCAGGTTGTTGTCGCCGAGCCTGTCCCAGCGCCCCTCCCAACGTCCCTGGTCGTAGTAGCCGTAGGTGGTGCGCAGGGCACCGTCGGAACCGATGATCTGCAGGTCGACGGTGTAGCCGCGGGCGGCGGCCGTGATGCCCTTGACACCGGTCTCGCCGCCGGGGACCTCGGCCCACGACGGGGTCCACTCCCCGTTGGTCAGCCGGTCACGGGTGTAGACGCGATCGTCCTCGTTGACGGCGAAGACGTGGACGACGCCGTCGGGGGTGGTGGCGCTGGTGACGGCCTTCAGGTTGTTGGTGCCGCGCTGGACCCAGACGTTCGCCCACGCACCGGCGGCGTAGTCGGCGGAGGTGCTGTAGAGCGAGCCGTCGGAGCCGATGATCTGGACCTCGACGACGTCGCCGCGGGCCGCGGCGGTGATGCCCTTGGCGCCGCCGGCGCCGCCGGGCACCTCGCCCCACGGGGTCCACGCGCCGCCGACCTTGCCGTCGTGGCTGTAGACCTTGCCGTCGGAGCCGACGGCGTAGACGTGCACGGTGTCGCCGATGGCGACGCTGTCCACGGCCGTCAGGGTCACGCTGTTGACGGGCGACCAGCTGCCGAGCCACTTGCCCGCCCGGTAGTCGGCGACGGTGTCCCAGAGCCTGCTGTCCGAGCCGATGACCTGCACATGCAGGCCGGACTTGACCTCCGCCGTGCGGTAGCGCAGCTCCTTCACCCAGTCGCCGAGGTCGTCGACCCGGGAGTTGTAGGCGCCGGTGCGGGTCTCGGTGGCCGGGGTGCCCAGGCAGCCGCCCTGCCAGGAACGGGAGGCGACGGCGACCAGCTCGGCCCTGCCGTTGACCTCGCGGACCACGGGGGCGCCGGTGTCGCCCTTGCAGACCGCCGCGCCGTTCGTGCCCGTGGTGCCGATGCCCGTCGGGTTCACCGTGTCGAGCGAGAACGTGCCGGTGTGCAGCTTGTCCTGGATCCACTCGGTCCTGGTCCGGCCGAAGCCGGGAACGCGCAGGCTCTGACCGGCGGTCGGGGCCACGGTGGCCAGCGGCAGCGGGGCGACGCCGTCCACGGCCGTGGCGAGGCGGGCCATCACCAGGTCGCGGTCCTGACGCGGCACCAGCTCCGCTATCTGGACGGACTTGTCGCCGATGGTGGCCGTGCTCGTCCACTTCGGCGAGCCGGCTGCCAGGGCCTGCGGCTGCGCCGGGTCGTCCGAGAAGCAGGACGCGGCGGTGAGCACCCAGGAGCGGTCCACCAGCGCGCCCGTGCAGGCCCGCAGGTTGTCGCCGACGACGATCCGGGCGGTGGTGGTGTAGGTGCCGGCGGCGGCCGTGTCACCGGCGACGGCGCCGGCCGGGGCGAAGGTGCTCAGCGTGCCGGCGACCGCGGCGGCGGCCAGCACGCCCGCCCGCAGGGTGCGGGACGAGGAGTTGCGAGGCATGAGGTGGTGTTCCCAACGTGAGGCACAGATGCGGGAGGCGGTGGTGTTCAGCCGGTGACGGTGAGTTCGACGAGGCTGGCCGCGGTGCCGGTGGAGCCGACGCCGACAGGCTTGAAGCCGTTGGTGGGCACGTCGACGGTCTGCGAGGTGCTGCCGCTGGTGAGGCCGGCGCGGACCGAGCGGCCGCCGCTGGTCTGGATGTAGAAGACGTCGGGCAGCTGGAGGGAGAGGTTTCCCGTGGTGCCGGTGACGGTGAAGCAGATCTGGTTGTCCGGGTTGCCCGGGGCCAGGGTGCCGATCTGGATCTGGGACTTCGCGCAGTCGGCGGCGAGCAGGATGTGGCCGTCGCCGCGCAGCAGCTTGACCTTGGTGATGGCGGCCGCGCCGGG
>NZ_JBEXJK010000333.1:0-9300 GCF_040609095.1 Kitasatospora sp. NPDC004799 | reverse complement strand
AGCTCCCGCACGACGAGCAGGACCAGGACGGCGAGCAGCGGCAACACCGCACCGGCGAGCAGGTCCCGGACGGCGGCACGGCGCAGCACGCCGAGCCCCCTTCGCCCCGGAGGCGAGGGTACGGCTCCGACTCCCACCGGGCCGCCGTCACGTTTGGTTAGAGTGATCCACATGCTGGTAGCCGCCGCCGTGTGCCCCTGTCCGCCGCTGCTCGTCCCCGAGGTCGCCGCCGGGGCCGCGCCCGAGCTGGACGGCCTGCGCGCGGCCTGCGACGAGGCGCTGGCGGCGCTGGTCGCGGCCGGACCGCAGCTGCTCGTGGTGGTCGGCACCGGATCGACGGCCGAGGTGTGGACCGAGGGCGGGGCCGGCTCCTTCCACCGCTACGGGGTGCCGCTGGTCGCCAAGCTGCCCGGCGACCGGGTCGAGGGGCCGGAGCTGGCCCCCTCGCTGACCGTCGGCGCCTGGCTGCTGGAGCGCGCCGGGGTGGCCCTGCCGACGCACGCCTGCGCGGTGCCCGCCGACGCCCCCGCCGACCGGATGCTCGGCCTCGGCCAGGGCCTGGCCGGCCTCGCCGACCGGGTCGGCCTGCTGGTGCTCGGCGACGGCAGCGCCTGCCGGTCGGTGAAGGCGCCCGGCTACCTGGACGAGCGGGCCGAGGGCTTCGACGCCGCGCTGGCCGCCGCCCTGGGCGCGGCCGACCTGCCCGCCCTGGCCGCGCTGGACCCGGGCCTGGCCGCCGAGCTCAAGGCCGACGGCCGGGCGCCCTGGCAGGTGCTGGCCGGCGCCGCGGAGGGCGCCGGCCTCACCGGACGGCTGGGCTACCAGGACGCGCCGTACGGGGTCGGGTACTTCGTGGCGTCCTGGTCGTAGCCTGCCGGCCCCGGCCCCGGCAGGGCTCAGGACTGCGGGGGCTGCGCCTCGTCGCCCGGCTTCGGCTTGTGGGCGAAGTCGTCGACCGCCTCCTTGGCCTTGCCGGTGCCGTGCTCGATCTTGTCGCTGTACTTGCCCTTGGTCGCCTTGTCGATCGCGCCGCCGGCCTTGTCCACGACCTTCTCGATCTGGTCGCTGTGCTTGCCCGCGAACTCGCTGGCCTTGTCCTTGAGCTCCTCGGCCTTGCCCTTGAGGTTGTCCATCAGACCCATGACGATCTCCTTCGTCCGCTGTTGCCCGGACAACGACCGTGCCCGGCGAAGCGTTCGCAAACCGGGCCCAATCGGGGAAACGGCCGGAAAATCTCCGGGAAACAGTCATATCGTCGCGCAGTCGCGGGCGAGTGGCAGCCCGGTCCTCGCCCCTGCCGGGCTTTTGCGAGACTGGAGCGGTGAGCAGCTCCCGTACCCCGCGTGCCGTCCCTCCCCGTGTGGTCTCCGTCGTCGGCGCGACCGCCGCCGGCAAGTCCGACCTGGCCGTCGCCATCGCCCGCAGCCTCGACGGCGAGGTGATCAACACCGACTCGATGCAGCTGTACCGGGGCATGGACATCGGCACCGCCAAGCTCACCACGGCCGAGCGCGAGGGAGTGCCGCACCACCTGCTGGACATCTGGGACGTCACCGAGGCCGCCAGCGTCGCCGAGTACCAGCGGCTGGCCCGGGCCGAGATCGACCGGCTGCTCGCCGCCGGCCGCACGCCCGTCCTGGTCGGCGGCTCCGGGCTGTACGTCCGGGCGGCGATCGACGAGATGGAGTTCCCGGGCACCGACCCGGCGGTGCGGGCCCGGCTGGAGGCCGAACTGGAGCAGGCCGGCCCGTACGCGCTGCACCGGCGGCTGGCCGAGCTGGACCCGGCGGCCGCCGAGGCGATCCTCACCAGCAACGGCCGGCGGATCGTCCGCGCCCTGGAGGTCATCGAGATCACCGGGCAGCCGTTCACCGCCAACCTGCCGAGCAACACCGCCGTCTACGAGGCGGTGCAGATCGGCGTCGCCGTGCCGCGCCCCGAACTGGACGAGCGGATCGCGCTGCGGGTCGACCGGATGTGGGAGGCCGGGCTGCTGGACGAGGTGCGGGAGCTGGAGCGGGCCGGGCTGCGGGAGGGGCGGACGGCCTCCCGGGCGCTCGGCTACCAGCAGGTGCTCGACCACTTCGCCGGCGAGTGCACCGAGGACGAGGCCCGGGCCGAGACCGTCCAGGCCACCAAGCGCTTCGCGCGCCGTCAGGAGTCCTGGTTCCGGCGCGACGACCGGATCAACTGGCTCTCCCGGCCCGCCGGGACCGACCCCGTCGAGCTGCTGGAACGGTCCCTCGAACTGATCGGCCGTCAGGGAGTTCCGGCCGCGTAGGAAGGGTTTCCGGCCAATCCGGCGGTGCACCTGCGCGCGCAGGCGACCGTGCAGGACGAACCGGCGGTCACGGCCCGATCACGTGATGGCCACGGATCACCCGTCGACCCCGGTCAGGCCCGGAACGCCTCCCTGGACATGCCATCATCGATGCCGTAGGGGTCGGCCGAACGGGCCGACCGTGCCCGGCCGCGAGTCCGCTCGTGTCGAACTGTCAGGGGAGGCCGTGTGTCGACGGGTACCGGCCCCGAATCCGGCCAGGGCGGCAGTGTCACCGCACCGGCCGAGGAGTTCGACGAGTCGACGATGGGCGACCTCCCCGTGCTGACCGGCCTGGAGGCACCGACCTCCTACGCGACCGCGGTGCCCGCCCTGGACACCCGCACCCCGCCCGGCGGCGCGGTGCACGAGCGGGAGATCCGCCCGCTGCGCCGGCTGCGCTGGTGGCAGACGCTGCCGATCGCCCTGCTGGGCACCCTCGGCTCGCTGATGTTCGCCTTCCCGCTCGCCTTCGGCTCGGCCGGGGCGCGGGCCACCATGGTCGGGATGCTCGGGCTGCTGTTCACCGCCGCCTCGTTCGGCTGGGGCGCGATGGCCGCCCGGCACGCCGGGTACAAGTGGCCGGGGCTGCCGCGCCGGGGCTCCGGGAAGCGGGCCGGCTGGAAGGCGATCGCGGTCTACACCCTGATCGCGGTGGCCGCCTGCGCGCTCGCGGTCTGGCGCGTCGCCTACCTGCGCTGAGCGGGCCGGGCCTCCCCTGCCCACGGCTGAAACCCGCCCCGAGCCGAAGGGGAGCGCCGACCGTCGGCGCCGGATCGAGAGCGCCCCGGAGGCGAGCGGGCGAACAGCAGAGCGGGCAGATGTCAGTACCATCGGACGGGTGAGCGCATCCTCTCCCCAGCAGGGCGGCATCCCCTTCTTCAAGGGGCACGGCACCCAGAACGACTTCGTCATCGTCCCGGACCCGGACGGCGCCCTGGAGATCGGTCCCGAGACCGTCGCCGTACTGTGCGACCGCCGGGCCGGCCTCGGTGCGGACGGGCTGCTGCGCGTGGTGCGCGCCGCCGCCGACCCGGCCGGCGCGGGGATGGCGGACCGGGCCGAGTGGTTCATGGACTACCGCAACGCGGACGGCAGCATCGCCGAGATGTGCGGCAACGGCCTGCGGGTCTTCGCCCGCTTCCTGGTCGAAGCAGGCCTGGCCGAACCCGGCGAGCTGGCCGTCGCCACCCGCTCCGGGGTGCTCACCGCGACCGTCGCCGAGGCCGCCGAGGACGGCACGCCCGGCGACGTCACCATCGACATGGGCCGGGCCCGGCTGCCCGGGCCGGACGGCATCGAGGTCGCGGTCGGCGAGCGGCGCTGGCCGGCCCTGAACGTCAACATGGGCAACCCGCACGCGGTGGCCTTCGTGGAGAGCCTGGACCACGCGGGCGACCTGTACACCGCGCCGCTGACCAGCCCCGCGAGCGCCTACCCGGAGGGCGTCAACGTCGAGTTCGTGGTGGACCGCGGGCCGCGGCACGTCGCGATGCGGGTGCACGAGCGCGGTTCGGGCGAGACCCGCTCCTGCGGCACCGGCGCCTGCGCGGTGGCGGTGGCGGCGATCCGCCGGGACGGCGCCGACCCGGCGGTCACCGGCGAGGCGGTCTCGTACACCGTGGACGTGCTGGGCGGCCGACTGGTCATCACCGAGCACCCGGACGGCCGGGTGCAGATGACCGGGCCGGCGGTGATCGTGGCCGAGGGGCGGCTGGACGCGCGCTGGTGGGAGTCGGTCCGCTAGGCGCGGCGGCCCGGTTTGCCCAATTCGTACGGTGATGAATCCCCCCGATCGGGTGATATCGGTCGCAGATCGGAATCATGGCATCGCGGAACGTGCTCTCCTCGGTAGCATTGACCAACGGGTCGACACCCCTTTGGAGGGGTAGCAGCGAGGTGCCGATGACCATCTCAGCCGGGCAGCCCCTGGGGCAGCCGACGACCGTACGGCAGGCCGGGGCCAGGCGGCCCCTCGGGGAGCTCGGCCGGGCCGCCCTCGGCCGGGCCGGGCGGGCCGCGCTGCTCGCCACCGGCCGGCCGCCCGTGCCGGACGCCCTGGAGCCGCTCGTCCGGGTCCACCGCCGGCACCACCCGCAGGCCGACCTCGGCCTGCTCGCCAGGGCGTACCGGCTCGCCGAGGCCAGCCACCGCGGCCAGAAGCGCAAGAGCGGCGAGCCGTACATCACCCACCCGCTGGCCGTCACCATGATCCTGGCCCAACTCGGCGCCGGGACGACGACCTTGGTCGCCTCGCTGCTCCACGACACCGTCGAGGACACCGAGTTGACGCTGGACCAGGTGAGTGCCGGGTTCGGGCCCGAAGTCGCCTACCTGGTCGACGGGGTGACGAAGCTGGAGAAGGTCGACTTCGGCGCCGCCGCCGAGGCCGAGACCTTCCGCAAGATGCTGGTCGCCACCGGGGACGACGTCCGGGTGATGGTGATCAAGCTGGCCGACCGGCTGCACAACATGCGCACCATCCGGCACATGAAGCCGGCCAGCCAGGTGCGGATCGCCAAGGTCACCCGGGACGTGCTGATCCCGCTGGCCGAGCGGCTCGGCATCCAGGTGCTCAAGGCGGAGCTGGAGGACATCGTCTTCGCCACCCTGCACCCCGAGGAGCACGCCCGCACCCGCGCCCTGATGGCCGGTCACGAGGCCGAGCCGGACACCCTGCTGGAGCCCTTCGCCCGGCAGCTGGGCCGCCAGCTGGCCGAGGCCGGGGTGGCCGCCGAGGTGACCGTCCGGCCCCGGCACTGCGTCTCGCTGCACCGGGTGCTGCTCCGGCGGGCCGCCGTGCCCGGGCCGGACGGGCGGCCGCAGGAGCCCCGGCCGGCCGACTACGGGCGGCTGCTGGTGGTGGTCGAGGAGAACGCCGACTGCTACGCCGTGCTCGGCGAGCTGCACACCTGCTGGACGCCGCTGCCCGGGGAGTTCAAGGACTTCGTGGCCGCGCCCAAGTTCAACCTCTACCAGTCGCTGCACACCGCCGTGGCGCTCAGCGACGGCGCGGTGGTCGAGGTGCTGGTCCGCACCCGGCGGATGCACGAGGTCGCCGAGACCGGGGTGGTCGCGCTCGGGGACCCGTCCCCGGCCGGCGCCGTGCAGGACGCCGACGAGCTGGACCGCACCGACCCGGCCCGCCCGGGCTGGCTCAGCCGGCTGCTGGAGTGGCAGCAGGAGACGCCCGACCCGGACGCCTTCTGGTCCGCGCTCACCGCCGACCTGGCCGGCGACCGCGAGATCACCGTGGTGACGGAGTGCGGCGAAACGCTTCAGCTGAGGGCCGGCGCCACCTGCGTGGACGCGGCCTACCTGCTCGGCGAGGAGACCGGCCACCGGTGCATCGGCGCGCGGGTCAACGGGCGGCTCACCGCGCTGTCCACCGTGCTGGAGGACGGCGACCGGATCGCGGTGCTCACCGAGACCCTCCCGGCCGGCGGCGGACAGCCCTCCGGCCCCGCCCCCGAGTGGCTGGCGCACGCCCGCACCCCGGCCGCCCGGCTGGCCATCGAGCGCTGGCTGGCCGACCACCCGGCCCGGCAGCCGGTGGTCCGCACCGGCCCGGCCGGCGGCCAGCCCGCCCCGCCCGGCCGCCCGGCCGCCGAGCGGCGGGCCGCCCCGGTCGTGGTGGCCGGACGGCCCGGGGCGCCGGTCCGGCTGGCGCGCTGCTGCACCCCGGTGCCGCCGGACGAGGTGGCCGGCTACCCGATCCGCGGCGGCGCGGTCGCGGTGCACCGCACCGGCTGTCCGGCGGGGGAGCGGATGCGCGCGGACGGGCGGGCCGAGCTGGAGGTCCGCTGGCGGTCGGGGGACGCGCCGGCGGCCGGGCACCGGGTCACCCTGCGGGCCGAGGCGCTGAACCGGCCCCGGCTGCTCGCCGACCTCACCGCGGCGATCTCCGGCGCGGGCGTCGGCATCGTCTCGGCCGAGGTCGAGCCCCCGCAGGAGTCCCGGGTCCGGCACACCTACACCGTGGAACTGCCCGAGCCGGCCGCGCTGCCGGGGCTGATGCGGGCGATGCTCAAGGTCTCCGGGGTGTACGACGTGAGCCGCCCGCACGCCCCGGAGGGCGCCTGGGGCCGACCCTAGAGGCTCGTTCCCCGGGAAATAATGGGGATGACCGGTCCGCGCCGGGCGTGCGACCATCATGGGGAATTCACGGCCGGTCCACGGCGTTCTCCGGGCACAGGAGCCCGGAGCGGCACCCGCGGACCTGAGGGGTAGCTCACCCCGCCCGGACGGTAACCGGGGCGGCAGCTGGGCAGACTCCGTACGGGACCGCCGCGGTCCCCGAAAGGCCACCCGTACCAGCGAGCCAAAGGACAGAATGACCTCCACGTTCGACACCCGCGACCACGCCGACGCCACGCGCCGCATCGACGGTCTGCGGGCGGAAGCCCTCATGGACGAGGACCTCGCGGCCATCGACGAGGACCTCGGCCACCACTACGACGGCGACCAGTACGACCGCAGCGAGCGAGCCGCCCTGCGCCGGGTCGCCGGCCTCTCCACCGAACTCGAGGACGTCACCGAGGTCGAGTACCGCCAGCTCCGCCTGGAGCGCGTGGTGCTCGTCGGCGTCTGGACCGACGGCACGCTGGAGGAGGCGGAGAACTCGATGGCCGAGCTCGCCGCGCTCGCCGAGACGGCCGGCTCCCAGGTGCTGGACGGCGTCATCCAGCGCCGTGACAAGCCCGACGCGGCCACCTACATCGGCTCCGGCAAGGCGAAGGAACTGCGCGACATCGTCGCCTCCACCGGCGCCGACACCGTGGTCTGCGACGGTGAACTCACCCCCGGCCAGCTGATCCACCTGGAGGACGTGGTCAAGGTCAAGGTCGTCGACCGGACGGCCCTGATCCTGGACATCTTCGCCCAGCACGCCAAGTCCCGGGAGGGCAAGGCGCAGGTCTCGCTCGCGCAGATGCAGTACATGCTGCCGCGGCTGCGCGGCTGGGGCCAGTCGCTGTCCCGGCAGATGGGTGGCGGTGGCTCCGGCTCCTCGGGTGGCGGCATGGCCACCCGTGGTCCCGGTGAGACCAAGATCGAGACCGACCGGCGCCGGATCCGCGAGAAGATGGCGAAGCTCC
Organism: Kitasatospora sp. NPDC004799; assembly: GCF_040609095.1. NCBI lineage: Bacteria > Bacillati > Actinomycetota > Actinomycetes > Kitasatosporales > Streptomycetaceae > Kitasatospora > Kitasatospora sp. NPDC004799. The sequence continues at coordinate 1,884 of NZ_JBEXJK010000333.1, read as the reverse complement.
GCAAGGAGATCGCCGACATGAAGAAGGGCCGCGACACCAAGCGCCAGGAGCGCAAGCGCCACCAGGTGCCGTCCGTGGCCATCGCCGGGTACACCAACGCCGGCAAGTCCTCCCTGCTCAACCGGCTCACTGGCGCGGGCGTGCTGGTGGAGAACGCGCTGTTCGCCACCCTGGACCCGACCGTGCGCCGGGCCGAGACCCCGAGCGGGCGGCTCTACACCCTGGCCGACACCGTCGGCTTCGTCCGGCACCTGCCGCACCACCTGGTCGAGGCCTTCCGCTCGACCATGGAGGAGGTCGCCGACGCCGACCTCATCCTGCACGTGGTGGACGGCTCGCACCCCGAGCCGGAGACGCAGCTGGCCGCCGTCCGCGAGGTCATCGTCTCGGTCGACGCGCAGAACGTGCCGGAGATCGTGGTGATCAACAAGGCGGACGCCGCCGATCCGCACGTCCTCCAGCGCCTGCTGCGCCGCGAGCCGCACGCCATCGTGGTGTCGGCCCGCAGCGGCGCGGGCATCGAGGAGCTGCTGCGGCTCATCGACGACGAGCTGCCGCGTCCGGCGGTCGAGGTGCGGGCCCTGGTGCCCTACACCCAGGGCGCGCTGGTCTCCCGGGTGCACGCCGAGGGCGAGCTGCTCTCCACCGAGCACACCGGCGAGGGCACCCTGCTGCACGCCAAGGTGCCGGCCGAACTGGCCGCCGAACTGGAGTACTTCGCGGTGGCCCTGCAGGGCTGAGGCCGCGGCGTACCGAAGGGCCCCGAGGCGGCCGCTGGAACTCCAGCGGTCCGTCCCGGGGCCCTTCCGCGTGCTCCGGCGGGGCTACCTGACGTTCTTGGCGAAGTAGTCGAAGGCCTGCTTCGCCTGGTCCTGCAGGGCGGGCCCGGCCTGGTAGCCCGCCGGGTTGCGGTTGCCGAGCGCGCCGACGCTGATCAGGTTGGGCTTCCCGTCCCTGACGACGAACCAGCCGCCGCCGCCGGAACCGGCCGTCATGGTGCAGCCGATCAGGTACATCGGCGGGCGGGTCCGGTCGAAGGAGAGCCGCCCGGGCGCGACCGGGGAGTCGCAGTGTTCGAGCTCCCGTCCGTCGAACGGCCGCTCGGCCGGGTAGCCGTAGGCGGCGGTCGCGGTGATCTGCTCGCGCGGGGCGTTGAACCAGATCGGCACCGAGCCGCCGACCACCTCCTCCAGGGACCTGCCGTCCTCGCCGCGCACCCGCAGGACGCCGTAGTCGTACTGGTGGTGGGCGCCGACGCCGCCCTCCTGGAGCCAGGTCGGCGAGACCAGCGCGCGCACCGCCGTCCACCGGCCGTACGGGGCGGCCTGCTGGTCGGGGCCGGGCTTGCCGCGGACCAGCCGGCCGTCCCGGTTGAAGCCGGGCACGAAGACCAGGTTCTTCAGCCAGCCGCCGCCCTTGCCGTCGTGCAGGCAGTGCGCGGCGGTGTAGACGAGGTTGCTGCGGCCCGGGTTGACCGGGTCGGAGACCACGGTGGCGGAGCAGGCCGCGTCGCCCTGCGGCGTGGTCATGAAGAGCCGGCCGACCACCGAACCGGCCGGGCCGTACGGGTGCGGCTGCGGCTCGGCCGGGACGGCGGCGGGCGGGGCGTCCCGCTCGACGCCGGCCGCCGCGGGGGCGGTCAGCGAGTACTCCGGGGTGGGCCGGGGCCGGGCGGCGTCCATCCGGGCCGCCGGCCAGGACGCGGGCGGCGCGTCGTTGGCGAAGGCGCTGTCGGCGACGTAGCGGGCCCAGTCCTCCACCTTCCAGCCGGTCAGGTCGCCCAGGCTGGTGGGCGCGGACCTGGGCAGGGCGAGGGGCGCGGTGGCGGGCCGGGCGGGGCCGTCCGGCCCGCACCCGGCCGCCCCCAGCGCGAGTGCGGCGAGC
>NZ_JBEXJK010000332.1:0-9314 GCF_040609095.1 Kitasatospora sp. NPDC004799 | reverse complement strand
CGACCACACCAAGTGCCACCGCCTCACCACCGACGGCATCTTCGTGCTCCAGTGCGGCGACCCGACCGCCAGCGCGACCGTCCCCGGCCTCCACCGCGGCGCCGGCGTCGTCCACGTGGACGTGCACGTTCCACAGGCCGTCGCCGCCGCCGATCACCAGCGAGTCGCCGAGCCCGGCGAGCCGCTCGCGCAGCGCGGGCAGCGCCTCGTCGGGGGCGTCCAGCAGGTAGATGACCTCGAAGGCGGGGTGGCCGGGGCCGGGCGGCCTGAGGTGCGTCTCACAGCTCTCGACGGCCCGGACGTCGCCGCGCAGCGCGACCGGGCCCATCGGCTGCTGCCCGGCGACGGCGTCGGCGAGCGCGCCGAGGACGGCCACCAGGCCGCGCCCGCCGGCGTCCACCACCCCGTTCTCGGCCAGCACGGCGAGCTGCTCGGGGGTGTGCCGCAGCGCGTCCCGGGCGGCCCGGTAGGCGGTGTCGGCGACCTGCGCGAGCCCGTCCCCGGCCCGGACGGCCTCCCGGGCGGCGACCCGGGCGACGGTCAGCAGGGTGCCCTCGACGGGCTCCGCGACGGCCTGGTACGCGGAGTCGGCGGCCCGCTGCAGGGCGGCCCGCAGCTGTTCGGCGCCGCCGCCCTCGGCCAGCGTCTCGGCGGTGCCGCGCAGCCACTGGGCGAGGATCACCCCGGAGTTGCCGCGGGCACCGACCAGCGCGCCGCGGGCCATCGCCCGGACCGCGTCGGCCAGCCCGGGGGCCGGTTCGGCGGTGGGGTCGGCGAAGCGGCTCTCCACCTCGGCGGCGGCGGACTCGACGGTCAGGTAGAGGTTGGTGCCGGTGTCGCCGTCCGGGACGGGATAGACGTTGAGCGCGTCGATCTCCTCGCGGGCCTGGCCGAGCGCGCGCAGGGCGAGCTGGCACCAGGTGCGCACGGCCGGGGCGTCGAGCGTGTGCAGCACCAGGTCTCCTCCGGAATGGGACTGCCGCGGTGGCCCGAGGGGGCAGCGGCACGTTCGGGCCGGCGGCGAGGGGTGATACCGGCAGGTTATCGGGGGCCGGGGAGGGGCGTCCGGGTCGGCGACCGGAGCGATCACTCGGCCGGTCATGGTAGTTTCGTGGGACGGAAGCAAGCGTTGTATGCTCTTCCGGTTGCCTGGAACCGTCCAGGCTCACCCCCTTGTCCGGTCTGGTTCACGTGAGTGTTCTGGTGGCTGAGCGGGGTTTTCGAAAGTATCTGATCTGAAGTCTTGGAGTGACTCCTGTGGCTGCCAACTGCGACGTCTGCGGCAAGGGGCCGGGCTTCGGCAACAGCATCTCCCACTCTCACCGCCGTACCCCCCGTCGTTGGAACCCCAACATCCAGACGGTGCGCGCTGTGATTGGGCGGACGCCGAAGCGGCTCAACGTCTGCACCTCGTGCATCAAGGCCGGTAAGGTCTCGCGCTGACGCGCAGACCGGCATGCCGGTCCTCCAGTGAGTCGGTTCATCCCCGGGTGAGCCGGCTTCGCTGTTTCCGGGACCGGTCACGCTTTCCGGACGCCAGTGGTGGGCGGGTTCCCTCGGGAGCCCGCCCACCACTGTTTTCCGGGCGACCGTCCTGCGGTCAGCGCCAGCGCCAGGCGTGGTCGACCGGGCCGATGCCGGCGCCCAGGGCGAAGCCCCCGGCGATCGCCCCGGTGATGTACTCCTTGGCCGAGGCCACCGCCGCCGGCAGCGGCTCGCCCTTGGCCAGGCCGGCCGCGATCGCGCTGGCCAGGGTGCAGCCGGTGCCGTGGGTGTGCCGGTTGTCGTAGCGCGGCGCCCGGAACCAGTGCACCTCGTCCGGTCCGCCGTACAGCAGGTCGGCGGCCTCGCCCGCCAGGTGTCCGCCCTTGACCAGTGCCCAGCGCGGCCCGAGGTCGACCAGCGCCTTGGCGGCGTCCAGCATCTGCGACTCGTCCTCGACGGTCAGCCCGGTGAGCTGGGTCACCTCGTGCAGGTTGGGGGTGGCCAGGGTGGCGACCGGCAGCAGCTTCTCGCGGACGGTGGCGACGGCCTCGGCGACCAGCAGCGCGTCCCCGTGCTTGGAGACCCCGACCGGGTCGACCACCACCGGGGCGTCCACCCCGGTGAGCAGCTCGGCGACGGTCTCGACCAGGTCGACCGAGGCGAGCATGCCGGTCTTCACGGCCTGCACCCCGATGTCGTCCACCACGCTGCGGAACTGCGCCCGGACGGCTTCGGCGGGCAGTTCCCAGTAGCCCTGGACGCCGAGCGAGTTCTGCGCGGTGACGGCGGTGATCACGCTCATGCCGTGGACGCCGAGGGCGAGCATCGCCTTGAGGTCGGCCTGGATGCCGGCGCCGCCGCCGGAGTCGGAGCCGGCGACGGTGAGCACGCGGGGCGGGGCAACGCGGGGCGGGGCGGCGTCGGAGGGGCCGCGCGAAGCGCGTCGGCCGAGGGCGGGGGTGGGAGACGGGAGGGCCATGGAGCCCAACCTACCCGCGCCGCCTCACAGCACCGCCTCGGACTCCGCCCAGCGGTCCCGCGGCACCGTCTTCAGCCGGGTCACCGCGTCGGCGATCGGCAGCAGCTCGATGCCGGTCCGGCGCAGCGCGGTGAAGTGCCCGAACGCCCCCCGGTGGACGGCCTCCACCGCGTGCCAGCCGAACCGGGTGGCGAGCACCCGGTCCCGGGCGGTCGGGGTGCCGCCGCGCTGGACGTGGCCGAGGATGACCGGGCGGGCCTCCTTGCCGAGCAGGTTCTCCAGCTCGTGGGCGAGCCGGTTGCCGATCCCGCCGAAGGTCCGGTGGCCGTACTGGTCGACCTCGCCGTGGTCGAAGCGCATGGTGCCGGGCACCGGGGAGGCGCCCTCGGCGACGGCGATGATGGCGAACTTCTTGCCGCGCGCGAAGCGGTCCTCGATTATCCGGGCCACCGCCTCGATGTCGAAGGGCTTCTCCGGGATCAGGATGCCGTGCGCGCCGCCCGCCATGCCCGCGGTGAGGGTGATCCAGCCGGTGTGCCGGCCCATCAACTCGACCACCATGACGCGCTGGTGGGACTCGGCGGTGGTCTTCAGCCGGTCGATCGCCTCGGTCGCGACGTGCACGGCCGTGTCGAAGCCGAAGGTCACGTCGGTGGCGTCGATGTCGTTGTCGATGGTCTTCGGCACCCCGACCACGGGCAGTCCGGCGTCGCTGAACAGCTTGGCGGCGGTCAGCGTCCCCTCGCCGCCGATCGCGATCAGCGCGTCGATGCCGATCTCCCGGGCCAGCGTCTTGGCGTTCTCCACCGCCCAGGCGATCCGGTCCCGCCGCACCCGGGCCGAGCCCAGGACGGTGCCGCCGAGGGTGAGCAGGCCGGTGACGTCGTCGTGCGTGACCGTCCTGGCCCGGCCCTCGATCAGCCCGAGGAAGCCGTCCAGGATGCCGACGATCTCGTCCCCGTGGACGTCGGTGCCCCGGTGCACCACCGAGCGGATCACCGCGTTGAGGCCGGGGCAGTCGCCGCCGCTGGTCAGTACACCGATGCGCATGTCAGGCGTGCTCCCGCTCGCAGGGGTCTCGCAGGGGTTCGGACCACCCGCGTCGGACGGGCGGGCCGGGATGCGGCAAGCCTACGCACAACGCACCCGCGAAGCCCGTCCCCGGCGCACCGGAGCGTCACGCGCCGCCCGCCGCAGCGGGATCGGCGCTACTCGGCGAAGTGGTCCCAGCCGCCGACCCGGTCCCAGGGCGCGCCGTCGACGGTGACCCGGCCGCTGCGGCTGCCCGTCGGGCGGCCGGTCACCTCGCCCACCACCCGCCAGCGGGCCGGGAGTTGGACCCCGCGCGGGAAGGTGGCCACGATCGCGTGGTCCTCGCCGCCGGAGAGCACCCAGACCAGCGGGTCCACCCCGACCGCCTGGCCGATATCGGCCATCTGCGCCGGGACGTCGAAGTCGGCGGCCCTGAGGTCGATGTCCACCTCGCTGGCCCGGGCCACGTGGCCGAGGTCGGCGACCAGCCCGTCGCTCACGTCGATCATCGAGGTCGCGCCCAACTCGGCCGCCGCCGGGCCCGCGTGGTACGGCGGTTCGGGCCGGCGGTGCGCCTCGACGAAGGCGCGCGGGGAGCGGAAGCCGCGCTGGAGCACCGTCAGGCCGGCGGCCGACCAGCCGAGCCAGCCGGTCACCGCGACCACGTCGCCGACCTGCGCGCCGGCGCGGGTCACCGCCGCGCGCCCCTGGAGGTCGCCGAGCGCCGTGATGGCGAGCGTGACGGTGTCGCCGCGCACGACGTCGCCGCCGACCACCGTCGCCCCGGCCACCTGGCACTCGTCGCGCAGCCCGTCCATCAACTCGGTGGCCCAGGTGGTCGGCAGGTCCGCGGGGGCGACCAGGCCGAGCAGGATGGCGGTCGGCACCGCCCCCATCGCGGCCACGTCGGCGAGGTTCTGGGCGGCGGCCTTGCGGCCCACGTCGTAGGCGGTGGACCAGTCCCGGCGGAAGTGCCGGTTCTCGATCAGGACGTCCGTGGTCGCCACCACCCGGCCGTCCGGAGCCCGCACCACCGCGGCGTCGTCACCCGGGCCGAGGTCGACCGCATCGGTGAGCGGTACCCGGGCGGTCAGCTCCCTGATGAGGCCGAACTCGCCGAGCTCGCCCACGGTCCCCTGCATCTGCCGTCCTCTCGCGTTTCCATCCGGTTCGGCCCCCGTCGCGCTCCCCCGCGCGCAGCGTACGCCCTTCCGGGGCCCCGGGGTCTCCCATCCCCGGCCCGCTGCGCGGTAGCGTGGTGATCAGACTGCCGGTGAGCCCACCCCACCCATCCGCCCGACCGGGCGCTCACGGCGGCGATCCCCCTTAACCGGCCGCCGGGAGGTCCCCGTGGTACAGGCATACATCCTGATCCAGACCGAGGTTGGGAAGGCCACCGCCGTGGCCCGGACCATCGCCGAGATCCCCGGTGTGCTCACCGCCGAGGACGTCACCGGCCCCTACGACGTGATCGTCAAGGCCGAGGCCGAGACGGTGGACGAGCTGGGCCGCATGGTGGTGGCCCGGGTCCAGAAGGTCGAGGGCATCACCCGCACCCTCACCTGTCCCGTGGTGCACCTGTAGAACCCCGCCTCCGAGCCCCGGTTACCATCGGCGGGTGGCCAGAGAACTGCGCGTCCCCAAGGCGCTGACCGCCCTGCCGGCCCCGGTCCGCTGGCTGGCCCTGCCCGTCGCCCTGACCTGCACGGTCGTGGTGCTGGTCGGCAGCTGGGGGCCGGCCGACCCGAAGGTCGAGGTCCCGCAGCCGAGCGGCCGGGCGGCCGGGTACTGCCGGTCGCTCGCCGCCGCGCTGCCCGCCGAGCTGCTCGGGCACGCCCGCCGGGACCCGTCGCCCGCCTCGCCGTACGTCGCCGCCTGGGGCGGGTCGCCCCGGACGGTGCTGCGCTGCGGCATCGACCGGCCGGAGGAGCTGGACGGCGACCACGCCGCGGACTGGTCCCCGAGCGTCGACGACGTCACCTGGTGGTCGCAGAAGCTCGCCGACGGCGGCTACCGCTTCGTGACGACCATGCGCGCCGCGTACGTCGAGGTGACCGTCCCGGCCGGGGCCGCGCAGAACCCCTTCGACCCGGCGGCCGCGCTGAGCGGCGCGGTCAGGGCCAACGTCCCGGGCTGAGCCGGACGGCGGCCGCGGCCCGGCCCGGCGCACCGGGGACGGACCGGGAGGCTCCCGGCCCGTCCTCCGTCACGGGACCGGTCAGCGCAGCCCGGTCGAGCGCCGCAGCGCCGTCGCGAGCAGCCGGTCGATCAGCTCCGGGTACGAGACCCCGCTGGCCTCCCACATCTTCGGGTAGGCCGAGATCGGGGTGAAGCCGGGCATGGTGTTGATCTCGTTGATCATCCAGGTGCCGTCCTCCAGCAGGAAGAAGTCCACCCGGGCCAGGCCCTCGCAGCCGAGCGCCTCGAAGGCCTCGACCGCCTGGCGCTGGATCTCGGCGAGCTCCGCGGGGGTCAGGTCCGCCGGGATCCGCACGTCCGAGGAGTCGATGTACTTGGCCTCGAAGTCGTAGAAGTCGAAGCCCTCGCCGACCAGGATCTCGCCGGCCACGCTGGCCCGCGGGCCGTCCTCGAACTCCAGCACCCCGCACTCGATCTCGCGGCCGGTCACGCCCGCCTCGATGATCAGCTTGGGGTCGTGCCGGCGGGCCTCCTCGATCGCGGCGTCGAGGTCGGCCAGGTCCTTCACCTTGGTGATGCCGATGCTGGAGCCGGCCCGGCAGGGCTTCACGAACAGCGGCAGGCCCAGCTCGGCGGCCCGCTCGCGGACCGCCGCGCGGCCCGCCTCGGAGTCCCACTCGCGCGGCCGCACGATGGTGTAGCGGCCGACGTCCAGACCGTGCGAGGCCAGGATCCGCTTGGCGAACTCCTTGTCCATGCCGGCCGCGCTGGCCAGCACGCCGTTGCCGACGTACGGGACACCGGAGAGCTCCAGCAGGCCCTGGAGCGTGCCGTCCTCGCCCCACGGGCCGTGCAGCAGCGGGAACACCACGTCGACCTCGCCGAGGGCCTTGGGGGCGCTGCCCGGCTCGGTCAGGACCACCTCGCGGCTGCCCGGGGCGACCGGCAGCGCGACCTGGCCGTCGACGCCCTCGGCGACGTGCGCCACGTCGGGCAGCCGCCCGTCGGTGATGGCCATCCGGGCCGGCTCGTCGCTGGTCAGCGCCCAGCGGCCCTCGTGCGTGATGCCGATCGGCAGCACGTCGTACTTGTCGCGGTCGATCGCCCTGAGCACGCTGCCGGCGGTGGAGACGGAGATCGCGTGCTCGGAGCTGCGCCCGCCGAAGACCAGCGCGACGCGCGGCTTCCGGTCGGGCCGGTTCGGGGAGGTCTGTTCGATGCTCATATCGGGTTTGAGACTACCGTGCGAGAGGTTTCCGGAGAGTCAGCGGCGCCGGTCCGACCGGGCTCGGCGCCGCCCCGGCCGGGCTCGGTACCGCCCCGGCCGGGCTTCAGCGCCGCTCCGCCTTCGCCGACCGCGACATCAGCGCCCGCAGCACCTCCTGGGTCGGCCGCCCGTTGTGCACCACGTCCACCACGGCCTCGACGATCGGCATGTCGACCCCGTTGCGCCGGGCCAGGTCCAGCACCGACTCGCAGGACTTGACGCCCTCGGCGGTCTGCCGGGTGGCCGCGATGGTCTCCGCGAGCGACATGCCCCGGCCCAGGTTCATGCCGAAGGTGTTGTTGCGCGACAGCGGCGAGGAGCAGGTGGCCACCAGGTCGCCCATCCCGGCGAGTCCCGCGAAGGTGTGCGGGTCCGCGCCCAGCACCTCGCCGAGCCGGGTGGTCTCGGCCAGCCCGCGGGTGATCAGGGTCGCCTTGGTGTTGTCGCCGAGCCCCATGCCGGCCGCCATGCCGACCGCCAGGCCGATCACGTTCTTGACCGCGCCGCCGAGCTCGCAGCCCACCACGTCGGTGTTGGTGTACGGCCGGAAGTACGGCGTGTGGCAGGCCGCCTGGAGCCGCTTGGCGACCGCCTCGTCGGAGCAGGCGACCACGCTGGCCGCGGGCTGCCGGTTGGCGATCTCCTTGGCCAGGTTGGGCCCGCTGACCACCGCGACGCGCTCCGGGCCGACCCCGGTGACCTCGTCGATGACCTCGCTCATCCGCTTGGCGGTGCCGAGTTCGATGCCCTTCATCAGGCTCACCAGCACGGTCTGCGGCTCGATCAGCGGCGTCCAGGCGGCCAGGTTGTCGCGCAGCGTCTGCGAGGGCACCACCAGCACCGCGAAGTCGGCGCCGGCCAGCGCCTCGGCGGCGTCGGTGGTGGCCCGCACGGTGTCGGGCAGCCGGACGCCGGGCAGGTAGTCCGGGTTCTCGTGGGTGGAGTTGACGGCGTCCACCAGCTCCTGGCGGCGGGCCCACAGCACGACCTCGCAGCCCGCGTCGGCGAGCACCAGCGCGAACGCGGTGCCCCAGGAGCCGGTCCCCATCACGGCGCAGCGGGTCACTTGCCGGCCTCCTCGGGGCCCTTGGCCTGCTCGCCCTTGGCGCGCCGGCGCTCGGCCAGCGCGGCGGCGGCACGCTGCCGCGCGGCCTTGCGCATGTCGTAGCGCTCGGCCGGCGGCTCCTCGCCCCGGACCTCGGCCAGCACGGCGGTGATCGCCGCCATGATGTCCTCGGTCGCCTCGGCCAGCACCTGGGCGGTGAGCTCCTGCCCCCGGTACTTGCTCAGGTCCACCGCGGGCCCGGCCGCGACGGTGACCCGGTGCCGCGGGAACAGGTTGAACCTGCCCTTCCCGAAACCGGGTCGGCCGTACGGCGGGATGATCTCGTGGGCGCCCCAGTGCGCCACCGGGATGACCGGCGCACCGGTCATCAGCGCGACCCGGGCGACCCCGTTCTTGCCGGTCATCGGCCACAGGTCGGGGTCCCGGGTGAGCGTCCCCTCCGGGTAGAACTGCACGCACTGGCCGCCGTTGACCGCGTCGATCGCGGCCCGGAACGCCTGCGCGGCGTCGGTGGACTCGCGGAACACCGGAATCTGGCCGGTCTTGCGCAGCATGAATCCGATGAAGGGGATCGAGAACAGCGAGGACTTGCCGAGAATGCGCGGCGGACGTCCGCTGTTGTACTGCCAGTGCGCGTAGATCACCGGATCGATGATCGAATTGTGGTTCACCGCGGCGATGAAGCCGCCGGTCTTCGGAATGTGCTCCCAGCCCCGCCAGTCGGGCTTCACCAGGGCGGTCGTCACCGGCTTCACCAGCACGGCCGCGAAGCGGTACCAGATGCCGTAGTCGGCGTTGCCGAACTTGGCGTACGAGCGGCGGGCCACCCCAGCTCCTTCTCATCCGATGCGGCACGGATTACCGCGGTCATGGCGTCCCGGTGCCGCGCACCGTTCCGACCGGTGCCCGGGCCACGGGCGCGGAACAGTGTCGCCCGCCCGCTCACCGGCTGTCGAGCAACCGCGCCAACCCGCCCGGCCGGCGTGATCAAACGCACGTCCGCACAGCTCGGACGGCCTGGCGAGGGCTCCGGGACCGGCGCCAGAATGACGCCGATGACCCAGGACACCGTACGCCCCAGCGGGCCCGTCGCGCCCCCCGCACCCACGGCCGGCTGGTCGCTCGTGCTTCCGCTCAAGCCGCTCGCCCTGGCCAAGAGCAGACTGGCCCCGTACGCCGGGCCGCACCGGGCCGACCTGGCCCTGTCCTTCGCCCTGGACACCGTCACGGCCGCCCTGGCCACCCCGGGCGTCGACCGGGTCCTGGTGGTCACCCGCGACGCCGCGGCCGGCGCCCGGCTGGCCGCGCTCGGCGCCCTGGTGGTCGCCGACGAGCCCGGCGGGGGC
>NZ_JBEXJK010000331.1:0-9329 GCF_040609095.1 Kitasatospora sp. NPDC004799 | reverse complement strand
AAGGACCGAGGCCGGGGATGTCAACATATCTGGCGTTGACTTTTGGCACGCTGTTGAGTTCTCAAGGAACGGACGCTTCCTTCGGACTGCCTTCCGGCAGGCCCTCCGGGCTTCGTTCTTTCGTGTTTCCAGCTTATCAGATGTTTTCCGCTCCGTTTTCCGGAGTTTCCTTCATCGGATTCGCTTTCCGCTTTGTCGCCCCGGTCTCCCGCGGCGACTCCGGAACTGTACGGGGACCGGCCCGCCACATGCAAATCGCCCCTGCCCGGGAGCCCGGGCAGGGGCGATCGGTGCCGATCAGGGCCGACCGGAGCCGGTCAGCGGACCTCGGTGATCTCCGGGCCGCGCGCGAACGGGTCCAGCGAGGTGCCGCCGAAGCGGTTGTCGCCCTCGCCGGCGGCCGCGGCCGCCCCGCCACCGTCGGCGACCATCTGGGCGTCCTCGGGAAGCTTCAGGACGATCGGGTCGCGGGGAGCCATCGGGGACTCGCCGCGCACGACGACCGTCTGCCGGAAGACCTGCTCCAGGATCCCGGCCATCTCCGGCTGCACCGCGGCCTGGCCCGAGATCACGCCGCGCAGGAACCAGCGCGGACCGTCGCAGCCGACGAACCGGACCAGCTGAACGCCCTGGGTGCCGTCCGGCAGCTGCACGGGGACCTGGGCGCGGAGGTGCCAGCCGAGCGGGCCCTCCTCCTCCTCGATGAGGCCGCCCTGCGAGGTGATGCCGTTGGCGATCTCCTCCCGGACCTCCCCCCAGATGCCCTCCGACTTCGGGGCCGCGAAGGCCTGGAGCTGGATGGCGCTGTTGCCGAGCACCAGGGTCGCCGCCACGATCGCGTCACCGGCGACCTCGACCCGGAGCTCCATGCCCTCGACGCCGGGGACCAGCAGACCCCCGAGGTCGACTCGCCCCTCCTCGGGGTTCTCCAGCTCGGAGTGGTCCCACGGACCGTCCGGCCGGGGAGCCGGCGGCAGGCCGACCCTGTCGGCCGGGTCCAGCTCGGTCACGTTCTCGCTCTCGGCGGAACCTTCGACGTCATCGGCCGTCTCGTCGGCGCTGATGGCGTCGTCGGCGAGCTGCTCGACAGCGTCCTCGCTCTTCTGGCGACGACGGAACACGGTCACTGTCCTTCCCGGTCCAAGACCGATGCGAATACCTGCTCGGCTTCCTGCGAGGCCGCGGGCATGCTAGACCGCGGCGTGGCCGCCGGTCGACCCGAACCCGCCCTCGGCGCGTGCCGACCCAGGCAGCTCCTCCACCTCGTGGAAACGGGCCTTCTCGACCTGCTGGATCACCAGCTGGGCGATCCGGTCCCCTCGGCGGAAGCTGACCCCCTCGCGCGGGTCCAGATTGACGACGATCACCTTGATCTCTCCACGGTACCCGGCATCGACCGTCCCCGGGGCGTTCACGAGGGCAACGCCGCAACGAGCTGCCAGACCCGACCGCGGGTGGACGAAGGCCGCGTAGCCGTCCGGCAGGGCGATGGCGACGCCGGTGGGCAGCACGGCCCGCTCGCCGGGGGCCAGCTCGGCGTCGACGGTGGTGCGCAGATCGGCACCGGCGTCCCCGGGCTGCGCGTACGCGGGCAGCGGCAGCTCGGGGTCGATGCGCTTGATCAGGACGTCCAGCTGCGGGCGGGGGCTGTCGCTCAAGGGTTCACCTCAAAGGCTCGTGCGCGCTTCATCAGATCCGGGTCGTCGAGGACCTTCTCGATGTCCTCGGGACGACCGTGCGTGGTGAAGTGTTCCAGCTTCACCTGGACGAAGAGTGCCTGAGCACGCACGGCGACCGGCCCGTCCGGCCCGCCGATCCGCGCCTCGGCGGCACTGTAGACCTTGCGGCCCCGCACGCCGGTGACCCAGGCGCGCAGGTGCAGCACCGAGTCGACGGGCACCGGGCTGAGGAAGTCGGTCTCCAGCCGACCGGTCACGGCGGGGGCGTGCAGCAGCCAGTTGAGCGTGCCGAGGGTCTCGTCCATGGCGGTGGTCAGCAGCCCGCCGTGGGCCAGGCCGGGGCCGCCCTGGTGGAACTCGCGGACCGGGAACTCGGCGGTGACGTCGAGTCCCTCGCCGGCGACCGCGTCGATCCGCAGGCCGCCGGGGTGCTCCGGACCGCAGCCGAAGCAGTGCTCGTAGTGGGAGCCGAGCCGGGTGCCGGGGGCGGGCGCCTGGGGGTGGCGCGCCGGCAGGACGGCGTCCGGCGGCGGGGTGGTCGGGGACGGCGGCATCGCGGGCGCCGGCCGGTCGGTGGGGGTGCTGGGGGCAGTCGTACCGGTCACGGGGCCCCACCCTACCCAGGGGTAGGGCGGCCTCCGGTGGGGGCGGCGTCCCCCGCCGGGCGTCAGGGCGACCACAATGGGGGGCATGTACGACGAACGGCTCACGGTGCCGCGTTCCTGGTGGCTGCTCCCGATCGCGATGGGTCTCACCCTCGCGCTGATCCTGATCCGGGTCAGCGGTCCGGCCGCCCTGATCGGGCTGGTGGTCGGCATCGCGGCCGGCGCGGTGGCGATCAGCAGCTACGGCTCGGCCCGCATCCGCGTGGTCCAGGGCTCGCTGGTGGCCGGCCCGGCCCGGATCCCGGTGGACGCGCTCGGCGCCGCGCAGGCGCTCAGCCCCGCCGAGGCGGCGGCCTGGCGCGGCCCGAAGGCCGATCCGCGCGCGTTCATGCTGCTGCGCAGCTACGTCCCGACGGCCCTGCGGATCGAGGTGACCGATCCGGCCGACCCGACGCCGTACCTCTATCTGTCGACCCGCTCGCCGATGAAGCTGGCGGAGGCGCTGGAGGACGCCCGGCGCGGCGCCCGCACCTGAGGCGCGTACGGCCGGCTCGCGCGCCGGTCGGCTCCGGCGCGCGAGCCGGCCGCAAGGCGCCGGACAAACGGAGAGGGACGGTTCCGCTGCTGCGGGACCGTCCCTACGACTTTGTCCTGACCGGTGCGCCGGCCGACGCCGTCCTGCCGGGCCCGTCCAGCCGGACGGTACCCGGACCTGCCGTCCGGCCCCGCTGCCCGGGGCCGGAAGGAGCGGTGTGCCGGTCCCGCGGGCGCAGCCGCGGGCCCCGGGCCCTGTCCGCCGCGGTGCTCAGGCGCCGCAGTCCCGGCAGATCGGGTTGCCGTTCTTCTCGCTGTACAGCTGGCTGCGGTGGTGCACCAGGAAGCAGCTCATGCAGGTGAACTCGTCGGCCTGCTTGGGCAGGACGCGGACGGCGAGCTCCTCGTTCGAGAGGTCGGCGCCGGGCAGCTCCATGCCCTCGGCGGCGTCGAACTCGTCGACGTCGACAGAGCTTCCGCCCTTGTCGTTCCGACGCGCCTTGAGCTCCTCGATGCTGTCCTCGTTGAGCTCGTCGTCGGTCTTGCGTGGGGTGTCGTAGTCGGTTGCCATTTTTCGCTCTCCCCCTCCGGGTTGTGCGGTGTGTGCGGTATCTCCAGCGCACGTAACGCATGGGGGGCCGGTCTTGTGCCCGACCCGAGGCGGAGATTTTGCCTTACTTCAAGCCCTGTTACTCAATCGACACTCAGCCCGGGCTCCATCGGGGTGATCCCCGGGGCTGCGGAAGGCCTCACGCTGGGCCATCGCCGGCCCTCCCCGGGCCCGTCCGGTCGACCACGCACAGTGAGCGCGGCGGCTGCGGCAGCCGGTGAAATCCCTTGTCCATCAGGGATGCCGACCGATCCGGTGGACCGGCCGGGGGCCGAAATCCGGTCACGGACGGCGATCGGCACCCCTGATCGAGCCATCACTCTCCGGGGTTGCCCGGAATCGCGGAGCGACACGGTGTGAGCTTGGTCACGTTAAGAATCTTCCTGGGCAAAACACGGAAAATCCACCCACTCCGACCGGCCGCCGCGGCGTCTCAGCCGGCGTTCCTCCGGGCCTCGCGGCGCGCCAGCAGGGCGGCCTGCCGCTCCTCGAACTTCCGGGCCTGGCCGTCCAGCCCGTCCAGGAACACGCCCAGCTCGTTCTGCGCCAGCAGGCCCTCCGGGCCGAGCCCGCCGATCTCCATCACCTTGAGGTGGCGCAGCACCGGCTGGAGCACGTCGTCGTGGTGGATGCGGAGGTTGTACACCCCGCCGAGGGCGATCTGCGCGGCGGCGCGCTCGAAGCCGGGGATGCCGTGGCCGGGCATCCGGAAGTCGGTGACCACGTCGGCGACGGCCCGCATGGCCTGGTCCGGGGCGATCTCCAGGGCGGCCTTCAGCAGGTTCCGGTAGAAGACCATGTGCAGGTTCTCGTCGTTGGCGATCTTCGCCAGCAGCTGCTCGCAGAGCGGGTCGCCGGCGTACCTGCCGGTGTTGCGGTGCGCGATGCGGGTGGCGAGCTCCTGGAAGGCCACGTAGGCGACCGAGTGCAGCATGCTGTGGGCGTTGTCGGACTCGAAGCCCTCCGACATGTGGCTCATCCGGGCCCGCTCCAGCTCCACCGGGTCGACCGCCCGGGTGGCCAGCAGGTAGTCGCGGATGGCTATCCCGTGGCGCCCCTCCTCGGCCGTCCAGCGGTGCACCCAGGTGCCCCAGGCGCCCTCGCGGCCGAACATGGTCGCGATCTCGTGGTGGTAGCTCGGCAGGTTGTCCTCGGTCAGCAGGTTCACCACCAGCGACACCCGGCCCACCGGGGTCACCCGGGACTGCTCCAGCGACCAGGCCTCGCCGCCCAGCACGCCGTCGAAGTCGCGGCCCTGGCTCCACGGGACGAACTCGTGCGGCATCCACTCCTTGGCCACGCCCAGGTGGCGGTTGAGCTCCTTCTCCACGACCTCCTCGAGGGCGAGGATCAGCCGCGCGTCGGTCCAGCCGCTCGCGACGAGCGAGGAGCTGCTCTGCACAGGGGCGATGGTCACGGTCTTGCTCCTGAGGGGACGGCACGCGCTGGGACGGGCGCGCTGGACGGGGTACGTCGTTCGGACCCGTCGACGGGCCGCCGACGGATTCACCTACGGTTGCGTAGGTTACGACACCGTAAGTTGCCCGGGCCGGAAATGACAAGCCGCCCCCGCCAGGCCTTATGTCGTCTTGACAGGCCTGACGGGGGCGGCTGCGAACGGTCGCCTGCGGAAGGGGCGTTGGACCCTTACGGAGAGGGGATGCGGACCCGCATGGTGAGACCGCCGCCGGCCCGCGGCGTGGCCTCGACGGTGCCGCCGTGGGCGCGCACCACCGAGCGGACGATGGACAGGCCGAGCCCGACCCCCTTGTCGCTGCGGGTGCGGTCGGCGCCCTTGACCCGGCGGAACGGCTCGAAGATGTGCTCCAGCTCGTACCCGGGCACCACCGGGCCGGTGTTGGAGACCACCAGCTCGCCGCCGCCGGGCACCGCGGTGGTGGCCAGCTCGACCCAGCCGCCCGGGGTGTTGTAGCGGACGGCGTTCTGCAGCAGGTTGAGCGCGAGCCGCTCCAGCAGCACGCCGTTGCCGCCGACCATGGCCGGATCCAGCTTCGCGCGCAGTTCGACCTCGCGCTTGTCGGCCTCGCCCCGGGTCTGCTCCAGCGCCCGGGTGGCCACCTCGGACAGCTCCACCGGGCGCCGGTCGGTCAGCTCGTTCTCGCTGCGGGCGAGCAGCAGCAGGCCCTCGACCAGCTGCTCGCTGCGCTCGTTGGTGGCCAGCAGGGTCTTGCCGAGCTGCTGGAGGTCCGCCGAGGCGGCCGGGTCGGAGAGCTGGACCTCCAGCAGGGTGCGGTTGATCGCCAGCGGGGTGCGCAGCTCGTGCGAGGCGTTGGCGACGAAGCGGCGCTGGGAGTCGAAGGAGCGGTCCAGCCGGTCCAGCATGCCGTCGAAGGTGTCGGCGAGCTCCTTGAGCTCGTCGTCCGGGCCGTCCAGCTCGATCCGGCGGTGCAGGTCGGAGGAGGCCACGTCACGGGCGGTGCGGGTGATCCGGCCGAGCGGGCGCAGCACCCGGCCGGCCATCGCGTAGCCGGCCGCGAAGGCGATCACGGCGAGGCAGACCAGCATGGTCAGCGACTTGCGCAGCAGGGTGTTGAGCGCGGAGTCGGAGCGGCCCAGGTAGTCGGCGGCCTGCCACTGGTTGAACTCCGTGCTGTTCATGGTGCTGCTGATCCCGTCAGGGCCGCTGACCTGCACGAGGTTGCCGTTGAAGCTCAGCTTGCGCGGCGCCAGGTAGGAGACGGCGTCCTGGAAGAACACGTACATCAGGAGCAGCAGCACGACGCCGGCCATCAGGAACATCCCGCCGTAGAGCAGGGTGAGGCGCATCCGGATGGTGGGGCGGAAGGGCAGCCAGGCGAGCATGCCGTCGCCGGGGACGTAGGGCCCTGGGCGGTGGACGCGCGGCGGGGTCAGGGGCTTCGGCGGGACGGCCCGCGGGCCGCCGGCGGGCGCGCCGGAGGCCCCGCCGGCGGGGGGCGGGGTGGTCATGATGGTCCTCTCGGGGCGTCCGCCGGGGCGGGCGCGTACGGCGGGGAGTCTCGGGTGAGCGGACTCCGGTCGTCAGATCCGGTAGCCGGAGCCCGGCACGGTGATGATCACCGGCGGGTCGCCGAGCTTGCGGCGCAGCGTCATCACGGTGACGCGCACGACGTTGGTGAACGGGTCGGTGTGCTCGTCCCAGGCCTTCTCCAGGAGCTGCTCGGCGGAGACGACGGCACCGCCGGCCCGCATCAGCACCTCCAGGACGGCGAACTCCTTGGGGGCGAGCTGGACGGTGCGCCCGTCGCGGATCACCTCGCGCCGGCCGGGGTCGAGCGAGATGCCGGCCCGCTCCAGCACCGGGGGCAGCGGGATGGTCGCGCGGCGGCCCAGCGCCCTTACCCGGGCGACGAGTTCGCTGAAGGCGAACGGCTTCGGAAGGTAGTCGTCGGCACCGATCTCCAGGCCCTCGACCCGGTCGCTGATGTCGCCGGAGGCGGTCAGCATGATCACCCGGGTGGCCAGGCCCTGCTCGACGACCTTGCGGCAGACGTCGTCCCCGTGCACCAGCGGGAGGTCGCGGTCCAGGACGACGACGTCGTAGTCGTTGACCGCGATGCGCTGGAGCGCGGCCTCCCCGTCGTACACCACGTCGACGGCCATCGCCTCGCGGCGCAGGCCGGTCGCGACGGCCTCGGCAAGCAGCTGCTCGTCCTCGACGACGAGAACCCGCACGGTCGTTGTCCCTTCTCCAGGCCGGCCCCGGAAGCGGACGCACGGCTCCGACGGTGCCTCCATCCTGCCTGGTCCGCCGGTAAAGCAGCGATAAGCTGCCCCTCGGGCACGGAGCCCGGGTCGGCGGCGGTGACCGTTCGCATCCGCACCACTCCGTTTGGACTGTGACACAGGCAACTTTCTTCCGCCCGGAGGTTTCCCCGCCGCCGGGGCGGGGAGGACAGCTGCACACCCGCGATCTGGCTGACGGCCGGTCGCACCCACCCGCCGTGCGTTCATCCGCGCCGGCCCTGGGGCTGGGACATCACCGGGAGCGGCCGACGGCCGTCTCCGCACCCGTCCGGAGAACCACACCATCCGGCCTGGGTGCTTTCACCGGCTGGACCTCCTCGGGGCGGAGAGCGCACGACCGTGCACGTCCGACACAGTAAGGGGGCCCGTATGGACGCCTTCAAGGCCGGAATCCTGCAGCGCATAGCCAACGCCGAGCAGGATCTGCACCGCGCGATCGAGGCCGGGGACGAGTTCCTCGCCGAGGTGGAGCAGTCCGAGCTGGACGACCTCCGCCGACTCGCCGCCGAGCACGGCGTGGACACGGTGCTGGAGCGCCACCGCACCGCTGCCTGACCCGTTCGGCACCGCCGACCCGTCGCCGGACCTCCGGCACCAGCGGCCCTGAGGGGGCCGTGCGAAACCCAGGCCCTGGCATCCCCCGTATGTCAGGGCTCTTCGCATGTCCGGGCCCGCCACCAGGGTTCGGGGCCGTCCCGCCGCCCGGGTCCAGGTCCGGGGGGCGGGACGGCCGGAACCGGTCAGTCCGCCCAGGCGCGCAGCGCGGCCAGCCGCTCCTGGAGCGGCTCGTACACCCCGGGGGCGGCGGCCACGGTCAGCTCGCGGTCCGGCCCGTGCCCGGGGCGGCCGCCGACCAGGGCGCCGGCCTCGGCGGCGATCAGGCAGCCGGCCGCCCGGTCCCAGGGGGCCAGGCCGCGCTCGTAGTAGCCGTCCAGCCGCCCGGCGGCGACGTCGCAGAGGTCCACCGCGGCCGCCCCGGCCCGGCGGATGTCCCGCACCTCCGGCATCAGGGCCAGCAGCACCTCGGCCTGCCGGACCCGCACCGGCTGGACGTAGTTGAAGCCGGTGGCGATCAGCGCCTGGCCCCAGGGCGGGGCCGGGCGGGCCGAGACCGGCCGGCCGTCGAGGTGGGCGCCGCGGCCGAGGACGGCGTGGAACAGCTCGCCGCGGGCCGGGGCGTAGACGACGCCGACGACCGCCCGGCCGTCCAGCTCGGCGGCCACGCTGACCGCCCAGGAGGGCAGTCCGTAGAGGTAGTTGACCGTCCCGTCGAGCGGGTCCACGACCCAGCGGACGCCGCTGCTGCCCGGCCGCTCGGCGCCCTCCTCGCCGAGGTAGCCGTCCTCCGGGCGGCGGTCGGTGATCAGCTCCAGGACGAGCTTCTCGGAGGCGAGGTCCATCTCGGTGACCACGTCGACCGGGCTGCTCTTGGTGCCGGCCACGCCGAGGTCGGCGGGGCGGCCGTCGCGCAGCAGGGCGCCGGCCTGCCGGGCCGCGTCCAGGGCGACCTCCAGCAGGTCGTCGAGGAGCCGGTCGTCGGGCAGGGCGGGGGTGGGCACGGGGGTTCTCCTCCGGAACGACGGGACGGACGGGATCTGCGGGGCGTACGGAACGGACAAGGCGCGTGGGACGCCCGCGGTCAGCGCTCGGCGGCGGCCGGGCGCGGCGCGCGCGGGTTGGGGCAGCAGGCCACCGCGCACACGTCGTGGCTGGGCCCGAGGGCGCCGAGGGCGCAGCGGGTCACCCGCTCCCCGCGCTCGGTGGCGGCCCGCTCCAGGACGAGCTCGCGCACCGCGGCGGTGAACCGGGGGTCGGCGCCGACGGTGGCGGCGCGGGCCACCAGCAGGCCGAGCTCGGCGGCCTTGGCGACGGCCTCGGTGTCGAGGTCGTACTTGACCTCCATGTGGTCGGAGACGAAGCCGATCGGGACCATCACCACGGCGGGCGCGCCGTCGGCGTGCTGGGCCTCCAGGTGGTCGCAGATGTCGGGTTCCAGCCACGGGACGTGCGGGGCGCCGCTGCGGCTCTGGTACACCAGCTCCCACGGCCGGTCGGCCACGCCGGTGCGCTCGGCCACCGCGGCGGCGATCAGCCGGGCGACGTCCAGGTGCTGGGCGACGTACGCGCCGCCGGGCCGGCCGCGGGCCGGGTCGT
>NZ_JBEXJK010000330.1:0-9353 GCF_040609095.1 Kitasatospora sp. NPDC004799 | reverse complement strand
TCCTGGTGGACCAGGATCGTGATCGGCGCTCTGCTCTTCGTCTTCATCCTGCTGCTGCGCGGTCTGCCACCCCCTGCCCGCCGACACCCCCGAGGCCGCCCGGCTGCCCGCCACCCCCCGCCTGCTGCCCGACCCGGCCGTGCTGCGCGGCCCCAACGACCGTACGGAAGCAGGGCAGTTGCGGGCCGAGCTGTACGACGAGCGGTTCGGCCCGGTGCGCCGGCTGTTCCGCACCGAGGACTCGGCCTTCGCCCTCACCACCGCCTGGGTGACCGACGGCCGGGCGCTCGACGACGGCGGGTACGGGCGCGCCTCGGACTTCCGCTCCAGCGAACGGGTGGCCCTGTTCGAGGCGGTGGAACGGTACGCGGGCATGCGGCCGCTCGGGCACCGGACCGTGCTGCGGGCCTCCTACGCGGAGCTGGCGGCCGCGTCGGGCCCGGGCGCCGTCCTCGACCCGGTCCGGCTCGGCCTGCCCGACGAGGCCCGGCCGGGGCACCCCGCCGGGGCCACCGTCCCGTACACCCCGGAGCTGGTGCTCGACTGGGTGCACGGCTGGTCGCTCACCCACCGCCGCCCGGTCGCCGTCCCCGAGCACGTCGCCTACTGGGAGGTGCCCGAACGCGACCGCCCCCGGGTGGTCTACGAGTCCTCGAACGGTTGCGGCCTGGGCAACAGCCCCCAGGAGGCCGCGCTGTACGGCCTGTTCGAGGTCGCCGAGCGCGACGCCTTCCTGATGGCCTGGTACGCCCGTACCCCGCTGCCCGCCGTCGCCGTCCCGCTCGACGACCCGGAGATCGCCGAACTCGCCGACCGCGCCCGGCTGTTCGGCTACCGGCTCACCCTGCTCGACGCCACCAACGACCTCGGCGTGCCCACCGTGCTCGCGCTCTGCCGCTACCGGGGCCGCCACCCCGACGCCCCGCGCACCTTCCTGGCCGCCGGAGCCCACCACGACCCCCGGACGGCGATCCGCTCCGCCGTCGCCGAGGTCGTCACCAACGTCCAGGACGCGCCGCACCGCTCCACCGCCCCCGGCGGCGCCCGCGACCCGCAACGCCTGCGGCCGATGCTGGAGCGGCCCGAGCTGGTCGTCGGCCTGGACGACCACGTCGGCCTCAACACCCTGCCCGAGGCCCAGCCCCGGCTGGACTTCCTGTTCGCCGGCCCGCCCCCGGTGCCCTGGCAGGAGCGCTGGCCCGGCGCCCCCGAACCCGTCACCGACCTCACCGCCCTGCTGGAACGGACCGTCGCCCGGCTGGCGGGGGAGGGCCTGGAGGTCCTGGTGGTCCGCCAGGACGAGCCCGGCGTCCGCGACCGGCTCGGCCTGCACAGCGCCAAGGTGATCGTCCCCGGCACCCTCCCGATGACCTTCGGCCACGCCAACCGCCGCACCCACGGCCTGCCCCGCCTGCTGGAGGTCCCGTACCGCCTCGGCCGCACCCCCGCGCCGCTGCGCCACGACGAACTCCCGCTCCACCCGCACCCGTTCCCCTAGCCGTCCGGGAAGGACGCGACGATGACCACCCACGCCCTGACAGCCGCCGGCTGGCACAGCCTGCACCTGGCGCTGCCGCTGCCCGCCCGCGAGGCCGACGCCTTCCTCACCGAGGACCTCGCCCCGCTGATGGACGGGCTCGCCGGCACCGACTGGTTCTTCATCCGCTACGGCGAGGGCGGCCCCCACCTGCGCATCCGCTTCCGCGGGCCGGCCGGGAACGGTCCAGGGGGGAACGGTCCAGCCGGGAGAGCCGAGACCCTGGCCGCCGAGCTCACCCGCCTCGCCGCCCGCCGCACCCCGCCGGACGGCCCGTTCGCGCCCCGGCACGGCGAGGTCACCGAGGTCCGGTACGAGCCGGAGACCGAGCGCTACGGCGGCGAGGCCCTGCTGCCGATCGCCGAGGAGGTGTTCACCCGCTCCACCCGTACCGCCGTCCACGCCCTGCGCGCCCTCGACGCGGCCCCCGCGGACCGGCTGCCGCTCGCCCTCGACCTCGCCCACACCACCGCGCACGCCCTCGGCCTCGACGAACTCGCCGCCTCCCGCTGGCTGCGCCGCCACGCCGCCTCCTGGCGCTGGGTCACCGAGTTCCAGCCGCTGCCCGGTGCCGCCGTGCACATCCGGGTCAACACCGTGTTCGCCCGCCAGCGGCAGGCGCTGGCCCACCGGGCCCGGGCGCTGCGCACGGCGCTGGACGCCGGAACCGCCGCGCCCTGGCTCGCCGACTGGGCGGCGTGGGTCGTCGAGGCCGCCGCCCGGATGCGGGCCGCCGCGGCCCCGGACTCCGAGGAACGCCTCTCCTGGATCTGGGGCTCCCAGCTGCACATGCTGTTCAACCGGCTCGGCGTCGGCCCCGACGAGGAACGGGCGGTCTGCCGCCTCGCCGCCCGCACCCTGCTGGAGACCGGGCAGCCGTTCACCTTCTTCCCCGCCGACCACCACGCCCCGGACCACCAGTACCTGGAGCGCAGCAAGTTCCAGATCGGCCGCGGCGAGGACACCGCGCTGCGCGACCTGCCGCACCGCCCGGCCCCGCAGCCCCGCCCCGGCGACCTCCCGCTGCCCGCCGACCCGCTGCCGCCCGTCGCCCTCGCCGATGCCCTGCGCACCCGCCGCTCCACCCGGGGCCCGCTGACCGGCCCGCTCACCGCCGGCGTCCTCGGCGGGCTGCTCTGGTCCGCCTGCACCCCCGACCCCGACACCGGCCACCGCCCGTACCCCAGCGCGGGCGGCCTGCACACCGTCCGGCTGCGGCTGCTCGCCCTCGCCGTCGACGGCCTGCCCGCCGGCACCTACCAGTGCCTCCCGGAGCACCGCACGCTGCGGCCCATCGGCCCGGCCCCCGCCCTCGACGACCTCAAGGCCCTCTCCTCCTACCTCGCCCGCCCGGCCGACGACCCGGACGGCATCGGCATCGACGAGGTCCCCGCCGTCCTCGCCGTCTACCTCGACCTCGCCCACCTGCGCCGCCGCTACGGCCTGCGCGCCCTGCGCCTCGGCCTCCTGGAGGCCGGCCATCTGGCCCAGAACCTCCTGCTCACCTCCGCCGCCTTCGGCCTCGGCACCACCCCCCTCGGCGGCCTCCAGGACGACCTGGCCCACGAACTCCTCGCCCTGGACGACCTCGGCGAGCCGATCCAGTACCTGCTCCCCCTGGGCCGCCCGGGCGCTCACGCACTCGGTACCCTCGCCCCGTGACCGATCACGGCATCGCCCTGCCCGTCTTCCGCCGCCACGTCGTCCCCGCCGTCCTGGCGCTGGCCAGCCCGACCTGGCAGCGCGAGGTCTGGCTCGACCGGGCGCAGTTCGAGGACCTCGACTACACCGTGCACGTGCTGTTCGACGACTTCTGCGACGCGGACGACCCGCGGCCCTCGCTCGGCTACAGCCTGCGCACCGAACAGGAGGTCGAGCTGATGGCCCGTCTCGGCGTCGCCTACCAGGCGGCTCAGGACGCGGTCGGGGCCAGGGCCCCCGACGAGGTCTACCTGGACTCGCCGGAGTGGCCCGCCGTCGTCGCGGCGGCGGCCCGGCTGGCCCAGGTGATGGTGGACAACGACCTCGGTGCCCTGCAACACCTGCACGACGCCGGCCACCGCTGGCCGCCCGGCACCGGGACCGTCCCGACCGGGGCCGAGGGCCAGGGCGGTTCCTGGCTGCGCGCCCTAGAGTGCTCGGCATGACGGAGGACGAACTGCGGCGGATCCGGGCCTTCCTGGCCGGCTTCGCGCGTCGGCAGGCCGAGCGTACGGTCGAACTCCCGGGCGGGTTCGCGGTGTTCGACGACGGTTTCGCGGGCTCGTGGTCGCACAACCAGGTGTTCGTCGAGCGCGCCGGCGGCGAGCCGGCCGCCCTGCCCGCACTGGTGGACGAGGTGATGGGGGAGCGGCCGTTCCGCCTGGTGACCGTGCTGGACGGGGAGTTCGGGCAGGCGTGCGCCGAGCCCTTCCGCCGGGCCGGGTACCGGCACAGCAGCTACCTGGTGATGCGGCACACCGGCCCGCTCCCCGCCCCCGAGGCCGGTCGCGCCGTCGAGGAGGTCGGCCTGGAGGCGATCCGGGCACCCCTCGCGGCGAGCTGGCGCGCGGCGCTCCCGGCGGCCGACGAGGAGGTGGTCCGGATGCTGGTCGACCGGCGCGCGACCGACCGGCGCGGAGCGGCACGCGTCCAGCTGCTCGGCGCCCGGGCCGCGGACGGCGCGGTGGCCGCCTGGACCGATCTCTACCTCGAACCCGCCCTCGGGATCGCCCAGATCGAGGACCTGATGACCGCCGAGCCGTACCGCCGGCGCGGCCACGCCGACGCCGTGCTGGCCGCCGCGCTGCGCCGCGCGGCGGCCGCGGGCTGCGGCACCCGCTTCCTGATCGCGGAGTCCGAGGACTGGCCGCGCCGCTGGTACGGCCGCCGGGGCTTCGAGGTGATCGGCCGCATCCACGGCTTCGAGCGCACCTGACGCGGCGCGGCCGGCCGCACCGGCCCGCGGGCCGCCGCGTGCCCGGCGTCCCGTCAGGAGAGGCCGTCGAGCGCGGCGAGGATCTCGGCCGGTTCGGCGCGGCGGGTGTAGTCGGTGTCGACGAAGGCCCAGCGGATCACGCCGTCCCGGTCGATGACGTAGGTCGCGGGGACGGGCAGGGTGCGGGCGTGGCCGGCGTTGACCCGGTGGAGGTCGATGCCGATGCGCTCGTAGACGGCCGCGAGGTCCTCCGGCAGGTCGAAGGCGAGGCCGTACCGCTCGGCGGTGTCGCAGCCGATGTCGCTCAGCACGTCGAAGGCCAGCTCGTTCTTCTCCGCGAAGGTCAGCGACTCGTCGGGCACCTGCGGGGAGACGGCGACCAGGCGGGCACCGCGGGCGGTGACGGCCTCGTGGTGCTGCCGCAGGGACCGCAGGGCGATGTTGCAGTACGGGCACCAGGCGCCGCGGTAGAAGGTCAGCACCACCGGGCCGTCGGCGAGGAGTTCGTCGAGGGCGACGGACCGTCCGGTGGCCGAGGGCAGGGTGAAGGACGGGGCCCGGACCCCCTCGGCCAGGGCGCTCCGCGCCTTCCCCGACGCGGCCAACTCCCGGTTCGCACGCTGCATGACGGCGCGGACGTCCGCCGGGATCTGCGCCTGGCGGCTGTCGAAGAACGCTCGCAGTTCGGCGTTGACACTCATCGGGTCTTCCTCCCCTGGATCCTGGAACGTCCATTCCAAGATAGGGGTTTCGGGGCGCTCCCCGTCAATGCCGCACGCGGGGGTCCGTGACGGGCGGGACGGGATCCCCGGGACGTGCTGACGGACCCGACCGGGCGCGGTTAACGTAGAGGTACGGCGCTCCTCGACGATCCCGCGGAGCGGAGCCGGCCATGAACACCTCCCGCTCACCACCCGTCACCGTCAGTTCCGACGCCGCCCGGAAGGACCGGACGACGGGGTCACGAGTGAGCGGAGGAGCCCCATGACGTACAGCATTTCCGGCAACTACCTGCAGAGCTGTTCCTGCGCCGTGGTCTGCGGCTGCAGCGTCGACGCCCAGCCGAGGGATCCGAAGGGCGGCACCGAGTGCCGCGGCGCGACGGTGTTCCACATCGCCGAGGGCCACCTGAACGACACCGACCTCGCCGGCGTCGACTTCGCCTTCTACAACCTGTTCCCCTCCCACCTGACCGCCGGGGACTGGAAGGTCGGCGTGGTCATCGACAACGGCGCCAGCGACGCGCAGGCCGACGCGCTCGGCCGGATCCTCTCCGGTGCGGAGGGCGGCACGTTCGGCGAACTCGCGCAGTTCATCGGCGAGTTCCTGGGCACGGAGCGTGGCGAGGTGTCACTCACCGACGGCGACGCCCCGAGCCTGGAGGTGGCCGGGCACAGCCGGGTGACGTACGAGCCGCTGCTCGGCGCCGACGGCACTCCGACCACCGTCAGGAACGCGATGTTCGGCCTCTCCGCCGAGTACGGGATCGGCCGGACCAGCGGCACCTCCGAGGCCTTCGGCCTGACCTTCGAGCCGTCCTACGGCGAGAAGGCCGACTTCGTCTACAGCAGCGACCCGGAGCCGGGCGCGCCCAAGGGGCGGTGAGCGGCCCCGCGACACCGCGGAGGAGGTCCGTCCGGGCCTCCTCCGCTTCGGCGGCCCCGCCTCCGTGCGGGGCTACATCATGCCGCTCGGCGTCAGCCCGGGCAGCAGCCAGCTCTGGAACGGCGCCAGCACCGCCAGGACCAGGAACGTCACCCCGGCCACCCGCGCCAGCAGCGGCCCGCGGCGCCACAGCTTCTCCAGGAAGACCACCACCGCGATCCCCGC
The DNA here is from genome assembly GCF_040609095.1 of Kitasatospora sp. NPDC004799. Lineage (NCBI taxonomy): Bacteria > Bacillati > Actinomycetota > Actinomycetes > Kitasatosporales > Streptomycetaceae > Kitasatospora > Kitasatospora sp. NPDC004799. The sequence continues at coordinate 3,069 of NZ_JBEXJK010000330.1, read as the reverse complement.
CATCGCCGCCACGTTCATCACTCCGAGCGGCACCAGCACCACCATCAGTGCCCAGCAGCAGCCCAGGCAGTACCCGCCGTGGTGCAGGCCGACCCGCAGGTCACGCCCCGGAGGGCGGAAGGAGGCGTAGCGCATCAGCTGGGCCATCGGACTGCGGCAGTGCCGCAGGCACACGTACTTCAGCGGGCCCAACTGGTACAGCCCGGCCAGCGCGAAGGCCGCCGCGCCGATCCACTTCCCGGCCTCCGGATCGCGTTCCACCAGGTCGCCGGTGAGCGCCAGGCCGCCGTACGCCAGCAGTCCGAAGGCCGTCCACACCAGCAGGTAGCCGCCCAGGAACTCCGCGGTGCGCACCGCCCGTTCGGCGCCGCTCGACTGCCGCCCGATGCCGCGCGCCCAGGTCACCGCGACGGGCGCCACCGACGGCAGCATCATCGCCGCCATCATCGCCAGCCACAGCACCAGGAACAGGGGCAGCGCCATGCCCATGGTGCCGGGGCCGTTCCCCATGTCCCGGGCCTGCCCGACCGTGAACACCCAGGCCAGCGCCGCGATGACGACGATCAGGCCCCAGGCCACGGCCAGGTCCCTGGCGGGCATCAGCACCCCGGGGCGCAGCGGTTGCTTCTCCACGGTGACGGTACGCATGCTGCTCTCCTGCCTGGTCCTTCCAGGACAGCACACCTGCGCCCGCGCGAAAACCCCCGTCCCCGTCCCACCTGGAGGGCGTGCACGCACCGTCAGCCGTGCGGAGCGGAGCGTGCCGGCGCCGTCCACCACGACCGGCTCACCGGTCCCCGCGGTCGGACCGGCGGCCGGTCAGTCCGCGAGCCCCAGCGGGTCGGGGGCGTCGGCGAGCAGCTGCGGGCCGTTGTTGCGGACGCTGTTGACGGTGGTGGGGACGGCGCGCACGCGCAGGTCGCCGTCGGCGGGGCGGCGCAGCAGGTGGTGGAGCTCGGCGCGGTCGGTGTGGGCGGGGGAGAGCCAGGTGGCGAGGTCGTCGGGGGCGATGGTGAGGGGCATCCGGTCGTGGACGCGGCCGGCCGAGTCGGTGGCGTCGGTGGTGATGACGGTGGTGGTGGCGAGCCAGGCGAGCGGGTCGTCCTCGGGGAGGGTGCGGTCGCGCCAGAACTCGTACAGGCCGGCCATCAGCATCACGCCGCCGGTGCTGAGGAAGTACGGCTGCTTGTACTTCTTGCGGTCGGCGGCGGCCGGGACCTCGCGCCACTCGAAGTAGCCGTCGGCGGGGATCACGCAGCGGCGGGCGGTGAAGGCCTTGCGGAAGGCCGGCTTGGTGTCGACGGTCTCCGAGCGGGCGTTGATCATGCGGGCGCCGCCGGACGGGTCCTTGGACCAGGACGGCACCAGGCCCCAGCGCAGCGGCCGCAGTTGGCGCAGCACCTCGCCGGTGTCCCGGTCGACGCGTTCCAGGACGGCCGGGACCGGGTCGGTCGGGGCGACGTTCCAGCTCGGCGCGAAGGCTTCGGCCGGGTCCCACCGGAGCTCTCCGAGCAGTGAGACGAGGTCCTGGGGCGTGGTGGTGGAGACGAAACGGCCGCACATGCCCCCAGCCTCCCACGTCCCACCGACAACACCGTACGGACGACACCGTACGGACAACACCGTACGGGCACCGGAGTTCAGCGCGGCGCGCGCCCGCCCGGGGTGTGCCCGAAGGTGCGGCGGAACACGTCGATGAAGGCGCTGGCCGAGGCCCAGCCGCAGCGGTGCGCCACGGTGGTGACCGGCAGGCCCTCGGCGAGCAGCACCAGGGCGCGGTGCAGGCGCAGTTGGGTGCGCCACTGGGGGAAGGTCAGGCCGAGGTCGGCGCGGAACAGCCGGGAGAGGGTGCGGTCGCTGGCGCCGACGGCGCGGCCGAGTTCGGCCAGTGTGCGGCCGTCGGCCGGGTCGGCCTCCAGCAGCGCGCACAGCGCCCGCAGCAGGGGCGCGGTGGGGGTGGGCAGGTGGAGCGGGGCCTGCGGGGAGGCGCGCAGCTGGTCGAGCAGGACGGCGCGCAGCCGGGCGCGTTCGGGGCCGTCCAGCCGGGGCGCACGGGTGTACGCGACGATCAGTTCGCGCAGCAGCGGCCCGACGGCGAGGACGGTCGGGCGGTCGAGGCCGAGCGGGTCGTCGGCCGCGGGCAGGCCGACCAGGTGGAGTTCGAGGTCGCCGTGGGCGTGGTGGGCGTGGACGGTGCCGGCCGGGATCCACAGCGCGCGGTTGCCGGAGGCGACCCACGACCCGGCGTCGGTGGTGATGCCCAGCACGCCGCGGGCGGCGTAGGCGATCTGGTGGTCGTCGTGCCGGTGCGCGTCGATGGCGCCGCCGGAGGGCAGCCGCTGGGCCCTGGTCGGGGCGACGGGAGCGTGGCGGATGTTCGGCATGGCCTGGCAGGTTATCGGAAGTCCGACAGCGGCTGCGGGCCCGAGCATGGGCGGCATGCCGAAGCGAACCTCCGACCTCAGGCCGATCCTGCTGCTCTCCGTCGGGCACTCCTGCGTGGACGTCCACCAGGGCGCGGTGGCGGCGCTGGTGCCGTTCCTGGTGGCCGAGCGCCACTACGGCTACGCCGCCGTGTCCGGGGTGGTGCTGGCCGCCTCGCTGCTCTCCTCGGTGGCGCAGCCGCTGTTCGGGGCGCTCACCGACCGCCGGCCGCTGCCCTGGCTGCTGCCGGTCGGCACCCTGCTGGGCGGCGCGGGCATCGCGCTCAGCGGGGTGAGCGGCTCGTACGGGCTGACGCTGGCCTGCGTGGCGCTGTCCGGGGTCGGCGTGGCGGCCTACCACCCGGAGTCGGCCCGGGTGGCCCGGCTGGCGGCCCAGCGGGTGCGGGGCGGGCGGGGCGGAACGGGCACCCACCGGGGGATGGCCTGGTTCTCGCTGGGCGGCAACCTGGGCTTCGCGGCCGCCCCGCTGCTGGTCGCCGCCGTGGTCGGGACGGGCGGGCTGCGGCTGACCCCGCTGCTCGTGCTGCCCGCGCTCGCGGGCGCCGCGCTCTGCCTGCCGGTGCTGCGCGAGCTGGAGCGGCGCCGCGCGGCCGGGGCGGTGCGGGGGCCGCCGCCGGCCGCCGAC
>NZ_JBEXJK010000329.1:0-9401 GCF_040609095.1 Kitasatospora sp. NPDC004799 | reverse complement strand
GGCCTGGGCGATGTCGGACCGGTCGAGCAGGGCCGCCTCGATCTCGCCCAGCTCGATCCGGTGGCCGCGGATCTTCACCTGGTCGTCGGTGGGCGCGGCCAGGCCGGCCAGGACGGCCGCCGCGACGGCCAGGGCGGCGCGCCGGGTGCGGCGCGCGCGCCCGGTCGCCGCGGTCTGCTGGCCCGGGATGCTCCGGGCTGGGGTCTCGGTCACGGGAACGATCCTTTCCGAGCCCGGCCCGGTGATCGATGATCCCTGCTGCCGTCTTCGGGGTGGTGCTGGGTACACCCCCGCGCCTGGCGCGGGGGCGCACCCGTGTCGGGGCGTCAGTAGCCGGCGGTGAAGCGGGCGCGGCGGTGGGCGGGCCGCTCGGCCTCGTCGAGGAGGGCGACGGCGAGGTCCTCCATGGAGATCGCCGAGTTGCCCTCGGCGTCGACCAGCAGGTCGTCGCGGCCGGTCCGGAACCGGCCGGTGCGCACGCCGGGCTCCAGCAGCGCGGCCGGGCTCAGGTACGTCCAGTCGACGTCCGGGCCGGCGGCGCGGTACTGGTCGAGCTGCTCGCCGCAGGCCAGGGCGATCGGCCGGATCGCGTCGGGGAAGCCGGGGCTGTCGACCAGGGTGGTCCCGCCGCCGCCCGGGACGAGCAGGCTGCCCGCGCCGCCGACGGCCAGCAGCCGCACGCCGGTGCCGGCGATCCCCGCGAGCAGGCCCTTGGTGGCGAGGGCCAGCTCGTGCTCGCGGCCGGGCGCCGGGCGGGTGGCGGTGACCACCAGGTCCTGTCCGGCCGCGATCCGGGCCACGTCCTCGGGGTCGCGGGCGTCGCCGACGACCAGGGTGACGGCGGACGGCAGGCCGTGCGGCTTCGCCGGGTCCCGGACGACGGCGGTGACCTGGTGGCCGCGGGCCAGGGCCTCGGCCACGACCCGGCTGCCGACGTTGCCGGTGGCGCCGAACACGGTGATGCGCATGGGGTACTCCCTGAAGGTGGTGGAAGAGGTGGTGGTGGGACGACGGGGTCAGGCGGTCTCGCGGACGGGCCGCGGGGCGGCCGTCGGCTCGGTGCCGGGCGTCGACCCGGTGCCGGCCGCCGACTGCGGTACGGTGCGCGGCCGTTGGGTCTGGGCGGCGATCAGCGAGCCGAGCACGACCAGCGCGCCGAGCGCCTGGAGCGGGCTGAGGTCCTGGCCGAGCGCCAGCCAGCCGAGCAGGGTGGCGACCACCGGGCTGAGCAGCGAGAGGAAGGAGACCGAGGTCGGCGGCAGCGCGCGCAGCCCCCGGAACCAGAGCGCGTAGGTGACGGCCGCGCCGATCAGGCAGAGGTAGCCGTAGCCGAGCAGGTTGGCGAGGCTGTAGTGGGTGGGCGGCGCGCCCTCGGTGAGCAGCGCGACCGGGACCAGCAGCAGTCCGCCGGCGGTGAGCTGCCAGCCGGTGGTGGCGAGCATCGGCGCGGGGGAGACCCAGCGCTTGGAGAGGACGATGCCGGCGGCCGTCACGACGGCGCCGCCGAGCGCGGCGAGCACCCCGACCGCGTCCAGCTCGGCGTCGGCCCGCAGCACCAGCAGGCTGACGCCCGCGACGCCCGCGATGCCGGACAGCACCGTGCGCAGGGTGAGCCGGTCGCCGAGGACCAGGGCCGAGAGCCCGGCGGTGAGCAGCGGCTGGACGGCGCCGACGGTGGCCGCGATGCCGCCGGGCAGGCGGTAGGCGGCGATGAAGAGCAGTGCCTGGAACACCCCGATGTTGAGCGCCCCGAGGACGAGCGAGCGCCACCACCAACTGCCCTGCGGCAGGCGGCGGGTGAGGGCGACCAGGAGCAGCCCGGCGGGCAGGCAGCGGATGACGGCGGCGAGCAGCGGACGGCCGGGCGGCAGGAGCTCGGTGGTGACCAGGTAGGTCGTGCCCCAGACCGCCGGGGCGAGGGCCGTCACCAGGACGAGGGCGAGGCGATTTCTTAGCACTAAGGCAATGTATCTCAGCGCTAAGGCATTCTTCACCGTCCCGGGTGAGTGAGGTGGCTCACAGTTACCTCACCGCTAAGGAATCGGGTCGGGATCGCCTACCCTGAACCCGTGGCAGATCACGTGGACCGCGTCGTCGCGCAGTGGGGCGCCGAGCGCCCCGACCTGGACGTCTCCCCGATGGAGGTGTTCGGCCGGCTCAAACGCCTCTACCGGCTGGTGGACGCGGCGCTCAACCGCACCTTCGCCGAGCACGGGCTGGACGCCGCCTCCTTCGACGTCCTCGCCACCCTCAAGCGCAGCGGCCCGCCCTACCGGCTGACCCCCACCGGCCTGATGCAGTCCGCGATGGTCACCTCCGGCGCGATCACCCAGCGGCTGGACCGGCTGGAGGCCCGCGGCCTGGTCACCCGCACCCGCAGCGACCAGGACGGCCGCAGTCGCGAGGTCGCCCTCACCCCGGAGGGGCACGCCCTGATCGACCGGGCGCTGCCCGACCACCTCGCCACCGAGTTCCGGATGCTGGCGGGCCTCGACGAGGCGCAGCGGACCGCGCTCGTCGAGGTGATGCGCACCCTGCTGGCCGACCTCGGGGACGGGCCGGAGTAGCCCGGCCCGCCGGGCGGCGGCACCCCGCGGGCGCGGTCGAGACCCCCGTCCACCACCCCGCCCGCGGCTGCGCTCCATGCCCGGTCGGCCCTACGGCCGGACCGCCACCGCCTTGAAGAAGGTGTAGTGGAACGTCCCGCCCGGCTCGGCCGCGCGGCGCAGCTCCGCGATCCCCCGGTCGAAGGCCGCCGGAGTGGTCAGCCCGGCGGCCAGCGCCTCCGCCCGGACGGACTCGACCATCGCGACGAAGGTCCGCCGGGTGAAGCCCTCCACCAGGGCCGGGCGGGCGTCGTCGGCGTAGACCGTGCGCGGGCGGACCGCCACCTCGGCGAAGCCGGCCGCCGTCAGCAGCGGGTGCAGGCGGCGGCCGAGCAGGCCGTCACCGCCCGCCCGGGCCTGCAACCGGACCAGGTGGTCGACGGTGCGGCGGGCCGCCGGGCTCTCCGGGTGGAAGAACGCCGAGCCGTGGTCGCCCTCGATCACCGTGATCGTCCCGCCCGGCCGCAGTGCCCGGCGCAGCGCCGCCAGCCCGGCCGCCGGGTCGGGCAGGTGCTCCAGCACGAAGCACAGGAAGACGTGGTCGAACGAGCCGTCCGGGAACGGCAGCCGGTGCAGGTCGCCGTGGTGCCAGGAGACGTCCGCGGCGGGTGCCTGCGCGGCCACCCGGGCGCGGGCCTGGGCCAGCGACTCCGCCGAGAGGTCCGCCGCCGTCAGCCGTACGCCCGGACTGGCGGCCAGCAGGTGGACGGTCTGCGCCCCCACCCCGCAGCCCGCCTCCAGCACCCGGCTGCCCGCCGGGTAGGCGGTGCCCGCGTGCAGCAGCTCGGCGAGGGTGTCGGCCTGGTCGCCGAGGCGCCGCGCCTCGGTGTCCGAGTAGCCGTGGACGTAGTCGTGGTCGAAGGCATCGTGGCGGTGTTCCGGTGCCGGTGCTTCCGTCCGCCGGGAGGTTTCCGTGGTCATGGCTCCACCCTCGCCGCCACTATGGTCCGGTGAACAGGTCCAAAGCAGAGGCATCCGACCGGTCCAAAGAGGCCGGCGCCGACTTCCTCCAGCTCGACACCGCCGAAGCCCCGCCCGGCGGCCTCACCGACTGGCTCGCCCGCCGGCTGCGCGAGGCCGTCGCCGACGGACGGCTGCCGGCCGGTACCCGGCTGCCCGCCAGCCGGGTGCTGGCGGCCGAACTCGGCGTCTCCCGGGGGGTGGTGACCGACGCCTACCAGCGCCTCGCCGAGGAGGGGCAGGTCGCGGGCCGCGGGCGGGGCGGCACGGTCGTGGTCGCGGCCCCCGCCGGCCCGCCCGCGGTGCCCGTGGCCCCGGCCCCCCGCCCGGTGCCCGCGCTGTTCCGGGACGACCCCGACTCCGAGGTCTTCGACCGGCTGCGCGGCACCCCCGCCCGGATCGACCTCACCCCGGGCGTGCCCGACCTCGCGGCCTTCCCCCGGGCCGCCTGGCTGCGCGCCGAACGCGCCGTCCTCGACGGCCTCGCCGCCGCCGACCTCGGCTACGGCGACGTGCGCGGCACCCCGGCCCTGCGCCGGGCCGTGGCCCGCTGGCTGGCCCGCAACCGGGGCATCCGGGCCGACCCGGACGAGGTGCTGATCGTCGCCGGTACGGCCCAGGCCCTCGCCCTGCTGGGCCGCGCCCTCGGCCGGGCCGGCGTCCACGAGGTCGCGGTCGAGGACCCGGGCTCGCTCGGCGCCCGCCAGCACCTCGCCCACTGGCTCGCCGCCACCCCGCCCGTCCCGGTCGACGCCGAGGGCATCCGGGTCGACGCGCTGCGCGCCACCGGCGCCCCGGCCGTCCTGCTCACCCCCGCCCACCAGTACCCGACCGGCGTCGTGCTCGGCGGCGACCGGCGGCGCGAACTGCTGCGCTGGGCGGGCGAGGGCGGCCTGGTGGTCGAGGACGACTACGACGCCGAGCACCGCTACGACCGGCCGCCCGTCCCGGCCCTGCGCGCCGCCCTGCCGGAGCAGGTCTGCTACGCGGGCAGCGTCTCCAAGCTGCTCGCCCCCGCGCTGCGCACCGGCTGGCTGCTCGTCCCGGCCCGGCTGCGGGAAGCCGTCCTGGACGCCAAGCGCTTCGCCGACCTCGGCAACCCGGTGCTGCCCCAGCTGGTCCTCGCCCGGCTGATGGAGTCCGGCGACCTCGACCGCCACCTGCGGCTGCTGCGCCGGCGCCACCGCCGCCGGCGGGACGCCATGATCGCCGCGATCCGCACCCACCTGCCGGCCGCCACCGTGCACGGCGCGGCGGCGGGCCTCCACCTGATGCTGACGCTCCCGGAGGAACCCGGCCGCACCGACACCGGGCTGGCCGCCGCCGCCCTGGCCGAGGGGGTCAAGGTGCAGCCGCTGTCCTGGCACGCCCGGCTCCCGTACCCGCCCGGACTGGTCCTCGGCTACGCGGCGGGCTCGGTGGCCGAGATCACCGAGGGGGTGGCCGTCCTGGGCCGGCTGGTCCGCCGTCCGCCGTCCGCCGTCCGCCGTCAGCCGTCAGCCCGGTGACGCGGGGTCGCGGCATCGGATGAATCCGGTGCGGGGGAGGAGTGCCGGGCCGCTCCCGTGGGTACCTTGACATGCCGAAGTCAAAATGCTGACCCGGGAGGCATGATGACCCCGTTCCGAAGCATCGCCCAGGTCGGGGTGGTGCTGGCCGTCATGGGTGTCGCGCTCGGGCCGGTGCCGCTCGGCTCGCCCGCGCGGCCGCAGGACGCTCCGGGCACTCCGAACGCCCTGAACGCCCTGCACGAGAGGAGCGCGGCGATGGCCGGCCTGGAGCGGGAGGACTCCCGGGACCTCGCCGGGCGGCGGATCGTGCTGTCGTACCCCGGCCCGACCCCGCCGGCCGGAGTCCTCCGGACGATCCGGGAGGGGCGGGCCGCCGGGGTGATCCTGTTCGGCGAGAACGTCACCGGCCCGGAGCAGATCGCCCGGGTGGTCGCCGAGCTGAAGCAGGCCGCGGCCGAGGCTCCGCACCCGCGCACCCTGCTGGTGATGACCGACCAGGAGGGCGGCAAGGTCCGCCGGCTGCCCGGCGCGCCCGAACTCTCCGCCCGCCGCGTCGGGCAGGCGGCGGACCCGGTCGGCGCGGCGGCGGAGTCCGGGGCCGGCGCCGCCCGGACCCTCGCCGACGCCGGGCTGAACCTCAACCTCGCCCCGGTGCTCGACGTCTACGACGAGCCGGACAACTTCATCGACCACCACGAGCGCTCCTACAGCCGGGACCCGGCCGCGGTGGCGGAGCTGGGCACCGCGTTCCTCACCGCCCAGCAGGGCCTCGGGGTGGCCGCGACCGCCAAGCACTTCCCGGGCCTCGGCGCCGCCCCCCGGGGTGCGAACACCGACGAGCGTCCCGTCACCCTGGACGTCCCGCTGTCGCAGCTCCGCGCCCGCGGCGAGGCCCCGTACCGGGCGGCCGTCGCGGCGGGCGTGCGGCTGGTGATGGCCTCCTGGGCGGTCTACCCGGCGCTGGACCCGGACCACCCGGCCGGGTTCTCGCCCGCGGTCATCCAGGGCGAGCTGCGCGGCCGGCTCGGCTTCTCCGGCGTGACCGTCACCGACGCCATGGAGGCGAAGGCGCTCGACCCCTTCGGCGGCACCGGCGACCGGGCGCTGGCCGCCGCCGCGGCCGGGATGGACCTGCTGCTCTGCTCCGCCCGCGACCCCGGGCAGGCCGAGGAGGCCACCGAGGCGCTGGCGGCCGCCCTGGACGACGGCCGCCTGGACCGCCGCGCCTTCACCGGGGCGGTGGCCCGGGTCGACGCCCTGCGCGGCTCGCTGGGCTGAGCCGGCGGCCCGCCCTGTCAGTGCCGTCCGGCACAGTGCTCCCATGGACACCGACGATTTCTGGGCCGCCATCGACTCCGCGCGCGCCGACATCCGCCCGGACCACCCCTTCCACCAGGCCCTGACCGACCGCCTGGCGGCCCTCGGCGTACCCGCCGTCATCGCCTTCGAGGAGCGCTACCAGCAGCTGCACCGGCGGCTGTACCGCTGGGACGTCTGGGCGGCGGGCTACCTGATCGGCGGCGGCTGCTCGGACGACGGCTTCACCGACTTCCGGGCCGGCCTGATCGCCCAGGGCCGGGAGTGGTACGACCGGGCGGCCGCCCACCCCGACGGCCTGGCGGACCACCCGGGCGTGGTCGACGAGGAGCGCTTCTTCTACGAGGAGGCCGGTTACGCGGCGTACTACGCCTACGCCCGCCTGATGGCGGACGAGGACGCGAACCTCTACGAGGCCTGCGAGGGCGGCGGCGCCGATCAGGAGCCCGCGGGCGAGGACTTCGACTTCGACGACGACGCGGAGATGCACCGCCGCCTGCCCCGCCTCGCGGCGCTGCTGCTCGGTCCGGTCCCCGGGAGCTCGGCCGACTGAGGCCGATTGCGCCATTGAAGGTCGGGTTTCGGTCGCGCATTCGCTTCGCAGGGTAAATCCGGATCTGGACCAAGGAATCAGCTGGCAAAGTTTCTGCCGTTGCACCTATGAAATGTCACATGTGCAACATCACCTGTTCTAGACCGTCCTCGTACCCTCCGAAGGAGGAGGCACCGATGAAGCGCACGACCCGCGCCACCCGCGCCACCTGGATCGCCGCCGGCGCCGTCGCCCTGCTCGCGGCCCCCGTTCCGGCGTTCGCCGCGGCCCCGACGGCCGCCACCACCACCGCCACCGTCACCACCTGTGGCAGCTCCAGCCTCCAGGCCGGCCTGGCCACCTACGCCTGCGTCGACGTGACCGGCGACAGCGTCGCCGTCTACGGGAAGATCGGCCTGGCCGGCCCGATCTCCCCCGGCAGCCCGTGGCCGGAGCCGAAGGAGCTGGTGACCCACCTGTCGGCCAACGTGGCCGGCGGGGCCTCGCTCGGCACCGTGAACGGCCGCACCGTCTTCCAGGTGTCCACCGTGCGGGTCGACGGCATCTCGGCCACCGTGCCGTGCGGCTCCACCGTGCACGTCTCCTTCGACGTCGAGGGCTTCTGGAGCGCCCAGGTGCCGGCCACCGTGGACGTGCCTGTAGTCTGCTGACGGCTCGTCACCATGGCTGCCGAGCCCGGGAGTTGGCAGCGTCCCGGGCTCGGCTTTCGCATGCCCCGGCCCGTCCGCGGCCGAGCAGCGGACCGCCCGGCCGGCACCGGCCGGGCGGCGACGCACTGTGACGACTTGAAGAAATCTTCATCTGTCGCGATGATGCCTACCGGCCGCGGCATCGATCCCCGCGCGGCCGGACGACGATCGAGCCGGAACCGAGGAGAGCACGGACGATGCCGGTCCCGCTGTACCAGGCCAAGGCGGAGTTCTTCCGCACCCTCGGCCACCCCGTGCGGATCCGGGTCCTGGTGCTGCTCCAGGACGGCCCCCGGCCGGTGCGCGAGCTGCTGGCGGAGATCGAGGTCGAGCCGTCCAACCTCTCCCAGCAGCTCGCGGTGCTGCGCCGCACCCAGCTGGTCACGGCGACCCGTGAGGGCAACACCGTGGTGTACGCGCTCAGCACCCCGGACGTCGCCGAGCTGCTGCGCGCGGCCCGCCGGATCCTGACCGAGCTGATCACCGACCAGGGCGCGCTGCTCACCGAGCTGCGCGCCTCCGGCGCCCGGCCCCGCTGAGCCGTACCCGGCCCGTCCGACAGATCCGAGGAGAAGCACCACCATGAGCGACAGCGCGAGCGACGGCGGCACGAGCGGGGACGGCACCAGCGAGGAGAAGCGGCGCCGCAAGGCGATGCTGATCCGCGCGGGCATCTACATCTTCGCCACGCACCTGTTCGCCGGTTTCGTGCTGCTGCTGTTCGCGCTCGGCGGCCGGAAGTAGCGCGCCGGGAGCGGACCGCTGCTTGCGGAGGTAGCACGCCGGGAACGGGCCGCTACGTCCGCGAGTAGCACGCCGGGAACGGACCGCTCACCGGCGCCGCCCGCCGTCCGGCACCAGGTAGCGGCGGCTGGTGCTGGTCCACGTCTGCACACCGGCGACCAGCTCCCGGGTGCCGTCCAGGTACCAGCGCCCGGCCGGGTGGCGGCGCAGCAGCTCGCGGCGCAGCTCCTCGCTCTCCTGCCGCAGCCGTGCCACCCGGGCGCGCACCGCGTGGACCGCCCGCAGGCGGGTGCAGCCGTGGGTCCGCTGGAGGGTGAGCACGGTGTTGAACGCGGGACCGGCCTGGCGTTCCTCGCGCCTCAGCGAGTAGAGGTCGTTGATCAGTGTCGCGGCGTCGGCGGTGTTGGCGCGCAGCCGGTGCAGCGCGGGCTCCGCGTGCAGGGCGGCCGGGGCGTCGGCACCGTGGACCCGTTCCAGTATGTTCATGAACGGGTAGAGGCAGCTGCCGTGCCGGCGCAGCAGCATGGTGTCCGTCAGGTCCAGGCCGAGGGCGGGGACGGTGCCGCGGGCCCGGTGGTCGGCCTCGGCGGGGAAGGTGGCCAGACAGGACCGCCACTCCCGGGCCGCCCGGGCGCGCCACTCGGGGGACATCGACGCGCTCTGCCGCTGCCACAGCTCCCGCCAGGAGAGCAGCAGCCGGCTCTCCGAGGGGCTCCCGTCGTGGGCCCCGTCGAGGACCGCGACCAGTGGGTCGACCAGGGCGTGGGCCTCGTCCGGGTGGCGGCCGGGCGGGCCGTCGAAGCGGTCGTCCAGGATGGTGAACCAGCCCAGCACGTCCAGCAGGAGGTCGAGTTCGGCGCCCCGGGCGTGGGGGTAGGCGTGGCCGATCAGCTCGTGCAGCGCGTAGGCCCGGTAGCGGGGCAGCTCCGCCGGGGTGAGCAGGCCGCGGCGGACCACCCAGTCGGCGTGCCGGTCGGCGGCGAGCCGCAGCTCGCCGGACGGCCGGGGGCCCGCCGGCACC
>NZ_JBEXJK010000328.1:0-9405 GCF_040609095.1 Kitasatospora sp. NPDC004799 | reverse complement strand
CAGGAACGAGCATCGACCTCGGATATGTCCCCACCCATGAACAGCCCAACGAGCGAGCCCAACGAACGTCACGGTAAGCACCGTTGCAGTACTAGCGCGCGGCACTGACAATCCGTCCGGCCCCGTCCGCGCCGGTCCGCGGGCCCGTCGGGGCGGCCGGGATTGTCGGACCCGGCTGGTAGGACTGTGGTGTCCGCCAGGGAAGCTGACGGGCCATCACCTGCCGTTCGTCTGACATTCGTACGGTCCCGACCAGCCGGAGTCGCACCACCATGAGCGCCGTCGACACCCCCGCCACCCAGCCCGACCCGAACGACCCGCTCGCCCTCGCGGAGCTCTTCACCGGCGGCGGCGAGCCGTGGCTGCCGCTGCTGAAGCCGGTCATCGAGGCCCAGCCGGGTGCGGTCTCGTTCATCGGCCCCGGCCGCGGCCCGGAGGTCGTCCCGGTCCGCGAGCTGACCTTCCAGGCGCTCAAGCCGCACGCGCCGCACAAGTGGAAGGTCGTGGTCTTCGGGCAGAACCCGTACCCGAGGCCGGAGAGCGCCACCGGCATCGCGATGTTCGACAACACCTTCCACGACTGGAAGGACAGCCAGTTCGGCCGGGTGATCAGCATCCGCTGCCTCATCAAGGCCGCGGCGATGTGGAAGTACGGCATCCCCAAGAAGACGCCGATCGCCGACATACGGGCGCTGCTCAAGGAGCGGGAGACGGTCCAGCCGCCGGAGTGGTTCCAGGCGATGCTCACCCAGGGCGTGCTGCTGCTGAACGCGGCGCTGACCGCGAGCAGCGACGGCGCGATGGGGCCGGACCAGCACACCGCGTTCTGGCGGCCGGTGGCCGAGCGGATCGTGGAGGAGATCCTGTGCGCCAAGCAGCAGGCCGCCGAGGAGGACCGCTACGTGGTCTTCGCCTGGTGGGGCGCGCACGCGCGCAGCCTGAAGAACGTCGTGCTGCGGCTGCAGAAGAAGTACCCCGAGGTCGAGGTCCGGCACATCGACCACGCCAACCCGGCGGCCCAGGGGGACGTCTTCTGCGACGGCGAGCACTTCGCCACGGTGAACGCCGCGCTCGCCTCGCTGGGCGCCGACGAGGTCGACTGGCTGCCCAGCGCGGGGTGGAACGCGCCGTCGGCGCTGGGCGGCGGGGCGGCGGACGGGGTCGCCGAGCGGATGGGCGCCTTCATCGCCTCCACCATGGAGCTGCACCAGCTCTACCTGGACCGACTCGCCGGGGTGAAGGACGAGGGCCTCGTCCTGCCCGCCATCACCGGCGTGTTCGACACCCCGCTGATGGGCTTCCGGGAGGCGGTGTCGCCGGTCGCCGAGCTGCTGCGCGGCCTGGACCGGCACGTGGCGCTGTCGCACGAGTTCGGCAAGCGGCGGGCGGACGAGGCGGCCACCGGGCTGTCCGCCGACGAGGTCGCCGCGCTGTACCTGTACACCTGCGAGTCCGCGTTCTACCGGGAGATCAACGCGGTGCTGCGCTCGCCGGACCGCGGCCGGCTGGTGCCGTACCTGCCGTACCTGCGACTGCTGTTCGCGGCGGTGTCGCGGCTGCCCGTCCGCACGGCGCCGCTGTGGCGCGGGGTGTCGCTGGACCTGCGGCGGCAGTACCCGGTCGGGAAGACGGTGACGTGGTGGGGCGTCTCCTCCTGCACCTCCAAGCTCGGGGTGGCGCAGTCCTTCCTCGGCAGCCGGGGCAAGCGGACGCTCTTCGAGGTGCGGCCGGTGCGGGCCGCCGGGATCCAGAACTTCTCGGCGTTCACCGGCGAGGAGGAGTTCATCCTGCTGCCCGGCACGCAGCTGGAGGTCACGGAGGTGCGGGCCGAGCGCGGCGGCCTGTGCACCGTGACGCTGACCGAGCTGGAGGAGGCGCCCCTGGTGTCCTGAGGCCGGTGTCCTGAGGCCTCCGGGTCGAACCCGTCGCCGGATCTGGCAACCAAGTCAGTATTTTTACTGAGTAAGGTTATGCTGGACTCCGGGCGACAGGTGAGCCCGTTGTGCGGGAAGGAACGTGAACGATGACCTCGGAAGCCCACGGCCTCGACGGCGAACTGGAACGGGAGCGGGCCTACGTCGAGGTCTGCCGGGCGGCGCTGGCCCGGCAGGTCGAGGACGCGGACCACCAGGTCGTGGCCGGGGAGGACGTCTCCGGCGACGGCGCCAGTGCGGAGGCGCTCGGCCGGTACCTGCGCACCCGGGCCAAGCGGATGAAGGAGCTGCCGGAGAGCCCGTCGTTCTTCGGCCGCCTGGACTTCGCCGACACCGCGGAGGCCGGCGACCACCGGCGCCAGCGCTACTACGTGGGCCGCCGGCGGATCTCCGAGGACCCGACGGTGGCGCCGCTGGTGGTCGACTGGCGGGCCCCGGTATCCCGGGCGTTCTACCAGGCGAGCGCCCACGCCCCGCTCGGGCTCGCGCGGCGCCGCCGGTTCGGCTGGGCACCGTGGAGCCTGGGCGCGCCGGAGGAGCTGACCGGGCTGGAGGACGAGCCCCTCGGCGGGTCCGGCAGGTCCGGCCCGGTGGGCGGCGCGGACGGCGCCGCCGGCGGCATCCTGGCCGCCGAGATCGAGCGCCCCCGCACCGGGCCGATGCGGGACATCGTCGCCACCATCCAGCCCGAACAGGACGCGCTGGTGCGGGGCGAGCTGAGCGAGTCGGTCTGCGTGCAGGGCGCGCCCGGCAGCGGCAAGACCGCCGTCGGGCTGCACCGTGCCGCGTACCTGCTCTACAGCTTCCCGCAGCGGATCCGGCGCAGCGGCCTGCTGGTCATCGGCCCCAACCGGACCTTCCTGCGCTACATCGCCGAGGTGCTGCCCGCGCTCGGCGAGATCGACGTCACCCAGAGCACCGTCGAGGACCTGGTCGCCACCCGCCCCGTCAGCTCGGTGGACGACGAACGCGCCGCCGCCGTCAAGCAGGACGCGCGGATGGCGACGGTGCTGCGCCGGGCCCTGTACGGCCGGATCCGGGCGGCGGGCTCGGAGCCGCTGGTCGTCCCGGACGGCTCCTACCGCTGGCGGGTGTCGCCGGAGCGGCTCGACCGGACGGTCGCCGAACTGCGCGAGCAGGCGCCGCCGTACGCGATCGGCCGGGAGAGCCTGCGCACCCGGGTGGTGGCGATGCTCCAGGACCAGGCCGAGCGGCGCACCGGCGTCCGCTCCGGCGCCTGGTCGCGGAAGACCGGCCGCTGCAAGCCGGTCGCCGCCTTCCTGGAGGCCGCCTGGCCGCAGTTGCGCCCGGAGGCCGTGGTCGCCGCCCTGCTGAGCGACCCAGTCGGCGGTGGTGAGGACGGCGCGGGTCTGGTGGGCGAGCTGCTCCTGGACGGGGACCCAGCGGGCGCCGAAGCGGTGGCGCAGCCGGTCCAGGCTGTCGGTGACGACCGCGCGGGCGCGGTCGCGGGCGGCCTCGGCGGCGGGGCCGCGGGCGTCGGCGAGCAGCCGCAGCAGGATCGACGCGACCCGCAGGGGCACCCGGGCCGCGACCAGCCCGGCGGTGGTCACCCGGGAGGCGGTGAGCGGCTCCGCGCCCCAGCGCTCCAGCCACTCCTCGGCCACCTGCGGGGCGACCGCCAGGCTGAACTCCGCGGTGCGCAGCAGCGGTCCGTACGCCTCGTGCCCGTGGACGGGGACGCTCGGGAGCAGGGCGGCCAGCTCCCCGGCGCGCGCGGTGAGGTCGCGGGCGGCGGCCGCGAGGGCCTGCGCGCCGGCCGGGTGGGGACGGGCGTCGCCGACCGCGTCGACGGCCCACATCGGGACCTCCAGCACCGCGGTCACCCCGCCGTACCGGCCCGGGTACGACCAGGTGGACAGCTCGGGCTCGTCCGGCAGCGCCCGGGAGCCCCCGGCGCCCGGGGCCGGCATCAGGTACGTGCCGGGCGCCGGGCTGGCCCAGCCGATCGCGTCGTAGGAGTCCACGTCGAGCGGGACGCCGGCCCGCTGCGCGGAGCGGGCGAACCGCCCGGCCAGGCCCCGGACCGGGCGGGTGAGCTGGACGAACGCGCCGCCGAAGTCCACCCCGTGCAGCGAGCACTGGAGGACGGGCCGCAGCTCGTCGATCAGGCCGGTCAGCGCCAGGCTCTCCGGCATCGGCGGCCGGCCGGAGCCGGGGGCGGGCAGCAGTTCGGGCTGCTCCTCGAAGGAGGGGCGGAAGAAGTGCTCGTAGTGCCGCCGCATGGTGAGCGGGCCGTCCAGCCAGCCGGCGTTGAGCGCGGCGCCGTCCGGGTCGAGGCAGAGCAGCAGGTGCCAGGAGAGTCCGGGGCAGGCGGGGCGGTCCAGCAGCACCTCGGCGAGCCGGACGGTCCCGGCGGTGCCGATCGGCTCGTTGGGGTGCGGGCCGCCGACCACCAGCACCGCGCGCGGCCCGCGGTCCACGGAGAGCAGCAGCAGCGGGCGCCCGGCCCGGGAGCGGCCCACCTCGCGCAGCCGGCAGCGGTCCGGGTGCCGCAGCGCGAGCCGCCGTGCGGCGGACTCCGCCTGGGCCGGCGTGGGGTAGCGGGCCGGCCGGGCGTCGAGGGGCCGGAGGGGGCGGATCCGCCGACCGGTGTCGGTCATGGTTCTCCTTGCGCCGGTCGTACGGCCGCCGGGGCGCGGGCGTGCGGGTGCGCCGCCGGGCACGGCGTGCGGGCGGTGGACGGGGGCGGGGGCGTGGCGCGGACGGGGCGTGGCGCCGCGGGCCGGGGAACGGCGGCCGCGCGGGGACGGACGGGCCGTGCCGGGGCGGCCCGCGGTGAGGGAGAGGTGAGGGAGAGGTGCGCCGGCCGGAAGACCGACGAGGGCCGAGCGTACGACTCAACTTCCGTGTTCGGAAGGGGTGCAGATGCCTTTGGCGGAGCCCTGTCAGTACCGCACGGCCCGTCCGGGCGTGTCAACGGCGGACGGCACCGGCCGACGGGCGCCCACCGCGCGTGCCGGGGCGGGTGTCGGCGGGTGCGGGCGGCCACCGGCGGCAACCGGCGGATACCGGCCGGCCGGGTCGCGCCGGAGCGCGCGGGGTCCGTGATCCGGGGCCGACGGGCCGTTCCCCGGATTGGGCTACCCTTGAGGGTCACCCCTCCCGTGCCGACTCGCGGCACCGAATCACGTCGTAAGGGTTCCTAGTACATGACTGTCGAATCGGTCTTCCCACGCCTGGAGGCCCTCCTCCCGCACGTCCAGAAGCCGATCCAGTACGTCGGCGGCGAGCTCAACTCGACCGTCAAGGACTGGGACGCCTGCGACGTCCGTTGGGCGCTGATGTACCCCGACGCCTACGAGGTCGGCCTGCCCAACCAGGGCGTCATGATCCTCTACGAGGTGCTGAACGAGCGCGAGGGCGTGCTCGCCGAGCGCACCTACAGCGTCTGGCCGGACCTCGAGGCGCTGATGCGCGAGCACGGCGTCCCGCAGTTCACCGTCGACGCCCACCGCCCGGTGAAGGCCTTCGACGTGTTCGGGCTGTCCTTCTCCACCGAGCTCGGCTACACCAACATGCTGGCCGCGCTCGACCTGGCCGGCATCCCGCTGGAGGCCAAGGACCGCACCGACGAGGACCCGATCGTCCTGGCCGGCGGCCACGCGGCCTTCAACCCGGAGCCGATCGCGGACTTCCTGGACGCGGCGGTGGTCGGCGACGGCGAGCAGGCCGTGCTCGACATCACCGACATCATCCGGGCCTGGAAGGCCGAGGGCCGCCCGGGCGGCCGGGACGAGCTGCTGCTGCGCCTGGCCCGCACCGGCGGGGTGTACGTCCCGAAGTTCTACGACGTGGAGTACCTGGCCGACGGCCGGATCGGCCGCGTCGTGCCGAACGCCCCGGGCGTGCCGTGGCGGGTGTCCAAGCACACCGTGATGGACCTGGACGAGTGGCCGTACCCGAAGCAGCCGCTGGTCCCGCTCGCCGAGACGGTGCACGAGCGGATGTCCGTGGAGATCTTCCGCGGCTGCACCCGCGGCTGCCGCTTCTGCCAGGCCGGCATGATCACGCGCCCCGTGCGGGAGCGAAGCATCACCGGCATCGGCGAGATGGTGGAGCGCGGGCTGAAGGCGACCGGCTTCGAGGAGGTCGGCCTGCTGTCGCTGTCCAGCGCCGACCACACCGAGATCGGCGACATCGCCAAGGGCCTGGCGGACCGCTACACCGAGGACAAGATCGGCCTGTCGCTGCCGTCCACCCGCGTCGACGCCTTCAACATCGACCTCGCCAACGAGCTGTCCCGCAACGGGCGCCGCTCGGGCCTCACCTTCGCCCCCGAGGGCGGCAGCGAGCGCATGCGCAAGGTGATCAACAAGATGGTGTCGGAGGAGGACCTGATCCGCACCGTCGCCACCGCGTACGGCAACGGCTGGCGCCAGGTGAAGCTGTACTTCATGTGCGGCCTGCCCACCGAGACCGACGAGGACGTGCTCCAGATCGGCGAGATGGCGAAGAACGTCATCCAGAAGGGCCGCGAGGTCACCGGCCAGAACGACATCCGCTGCACCGTCTCCATCGGCGGGTTCGTGCCCAAGCCGCACACCCCGTTCCAGTGGGCGCCGCAGCTGTCCGCGGAGGCCACCGACGCCCGGCTGGCCAAGCTGCGCGACTCGATCCGCGGCGACCGCAAGTACGGCAAGAACATCGGCTACCGCTACCACGACGGCAAGCCGGGCATCGTCGAGGGCCTGCTCTCCCGCGGCGACCGCCGGGTCGGCGCGATCATCCGCGAGGTCTACGAGGACGGCGGCCGCTTCGACGGCTGGCGCGAGTACTTCTCGTACGACCGCTGGATGGCCTGCGCCGACAAGGCCCTGGCCGGCACCGGCGTCGACGTCGACTGGTACACCACCCGCGAGCGCACCTACGAGGAGGTGCTGCCCTGGGACCACCTGGACAGCGGCCTCGACAAGGACTGGCTCTGGGAGGACTGGCAGGACGCCCTCGAGGAGGTCGAGGTCGACGACTGCCGCTGGACCCCGTGCTTCGACTGCGGCGTCTGCCCGCAGATGGACACCCACATCCAGATCGGCCCCACCGGCAAGAAGATGCTCCCCCTGACGGTCGTCAACAAGTAGCCGCAACAGTCAGGTGCCCCCAGTGGATATATCCACTGGGGGCACCTGTATATACGAACATTTCCTCGAATGTTATGCTTGCCCGTGACGATTTGATATCGACTCATGGAGGCAAATAAAGTGGCCAAGACGATGATCGATATCAATGAGGAAGCCCTGGCTCTTGCTGCCGAGGTGCTCGGCACCAAGACGAAGAAGGACACCGTCAACGCCGCCCTGGAAGAGATCGGGGCGCGCCGCCGCAGGGAGCTCGCGTTGCAGGAGTTGACGCGGCTCGCCGAGGACGGCGCGTTCGACAAGCTCCTGGAGCCGGGCTTCGAGGAGGAGGCATGGCGCTGAATGGCCGGTGCTGAGCAGTTCTTGATCGACAAGTCCGCGTACGCGCGGATCCTCCGACCCGTGTGCCGCGCGCAATGGGCCGACGTACTGCTGAGCGGGCGGGTCTCGCTGTGCGCGCCGACCGAGGCGGAGATCCTCTACTCGGCCAGGTCGGTGGACGACTACGCGCGGATCAAGCGGTCACTCGCGGACGTGTACGGATGGGCCGCTGTCCCGGAGAGCGCGTGGCAGCGGCTCCTGTCGATCCAGGAGCGGCTCGTGAAGGTCGGCCAGCACCGGTCGGCGGGGATCGCCGACCTGATGGTCGCCGTGACCGCGATGCACCACGGGTTGACCGTGCTGCACTACGACCGGGACTTCGAGACCATCGCCAAGCACGCCGACCTGAAGGCCAGGTGGCTGGCCGAGCCGGGCTCGCTGGACTGAGGACCTGCTCTGACCAGGGGCGGAGCGAGCGGGGTGGCGGGGCGCGTACCCTTTGAGGTGACAGAGTCCGGACAGTGGCGGGAAGACGCCGTGCCGGACGGGGACAACTGACTAAGGACTGAGCGACCCTGGCACGCCGTACGCCCGACGGTCCGCCGCCCGCGCCGACGGTGCAGCGGATTCGTCTCCGCTACACCAAGCGCGGCCGGCTCCGCTTCACCAGCCACCGCGACTTCCAGCGCGCCTTCGAGCGCGCCCTGCGCCGGTCCGCCGTTCCGATGGCCTACTCGGCCGGCTTCACCCCGCACCCGAAGGTCTCCTACGCCAACGCGGCCCCGACCGGGGTGGCGAGCGAGGCGGAGTACCTGGAGATCGGCCTGGCCGCCGTGCGCGACCCTGAGCAGCTGCGGGCGCAGCTGGACGAGTCGCTGCCGGCCGGCCTGGACGTGATCGACGCGGTCGAGGTGCGGACGCCGAACTTCGTGGAGCGCCTGGAGGCCTCCGAGTGGCTGGTCCGGCTGGACGGCGTCGAGCACGACGTGGCCGCCGAGGCGGTCGCGCGCTTCCTCGCCGCCGAGCGGGTCGAGGTCGAGCGCCGCACCAAGAACGGCCTGCGGGTCTTCGACGCGCGGGGCGCGGTGGCGGCGCTGGAAGCCGTCCCGGCCCAGGTCGAGGCCGGTGCCGACGCCGGGACCGGAACCGACCGCGATGTTCGGACCGGCCGTCCCTGTGCGATACTGCGCCTGGTAGTACGACACGCCACACCCGCCGTACGACCCGACGACGTATTGTCCGGTCTCCGTGCGACGGCCGACCTGGCGCCGCCGGTCCCCGCAGAGGTGACCAGGCTGGCGCAGGGGCCGCTCGACGAGGAGTCCGGCACGGTGACCGACCCGCTGGCGCTCGACCGCGCGGCGGCCCCGGTCGGCTCGGAGCCGACCGCAGGGCCGCACGCCACCGCGTCCGCCTAGCGGGGGGAGGCCGGGTCCAGTGCCTCACTGGACCCGACGGTCCTCCAGGGTTCCCGCGGCTCCCCAGGGGAGCGAGCGTCGTCGCAACGCAGGCCTGCCACCCGGGGCCTGCCGACCAGGAAGGTCGGCCGGTCCGGGGCCCCGTCCGGGAGCCACCCGGGGTTGGGGGACGGCGCAGCTTGGGAAAACCTCAGAAGACTGGTCAGACCAGAAGACTTTCGACACCCCGCCGAGCGCGGGGCGCCGAGCGAGACTACGAGCTCCTGTGCGGCCTCGCGTCCGCGCGGCGGCACCGTCAAAGGGTCCGGTCCGGGCATCGTCGCGATGCCGGCCGCCCAGCGGTGCCGCGCCGTGCCCGGATGCGGAGCCCGGGGGCCTGACGGGAGATCCACCCGCATGCTCGATAACACCGATCCGCAGCAGACCGCTGCCGAACAGAACGAAACCGCCGTGACCGGTGGCGAGGGCGCGTCCGCCGCGCCGCCGCGCCGCCGTCGCCGCGCGGTGTCCCGCCCGGCGGGCACCCCGCTGGGTGCGGCCGCCGAGGCGGCCGAGACCGCCTGGGACGAGCTTCCGCCCGGACAGCCACTGTGCGTGGTCCACGGAGACGCCTGGGGCGGCAACACCGCCGTCACC
>NZ_JBEXJK010000327.1:0-9423 GCF_040609095.1 Kitasatospora sp. NPDC004799 | reverse complement strand
GGGGGCGCGGGGGGGGGGGGGGGGGGGGGGGGGTCTCCGGTCCGGCCCCCCCCGCGCCGGCGCCCCGGCCGTCCGGGGAGCACAGGGAAGACCAGGAGCACGCGGAGCGTGCGGGCCGACCGCTCAGGAGGCGGGCACGCCGGGGGTGGCGCCGCGCTCCTTCAACATGTCGGTCATCAGCTGGAGTTCGGAGGTCTGCCCGATCACCATCGACTGCGCGAGCCGCTTCTCGGTCTCGTTCCCGGCCTTGTCGACGTAGCCCTGGGCCATCTCCACGCCGCCCTTGTGGTGCTCGATCATCAGCTGGAGGTAGTACACCTCGGCGTCCCGCCCGCTGAGCGTGCGCAGCTTCGCGATCTGGGTGTTGGTGGCCATGCCGGGCATCAGCGAACCGTCGTGGGCCTGGTACTCGTGGCCCATCTTCATCCACGCCATCGGGGTGGCGGTCGAGTGCTGGGGCAGCCCCCACTGGTCGAGCCAGCCCATCATCATCCCGCGCTGGTTGGCCTGGGTGTTGATGATGTCGAAGGCCAGGGTGCGGGTCGGCTCGTCGGCGGTGCGGTCCCGGACGACGAACGACAGGTCCACCGCCTGCTGGTGGTGGGTCGCCATGTCGCGGGCGAACCCGGCCTCGGGGGAGTCGTCGGCCGGGGCGGCCAGCGTGGACGAGCCGGACGCCGAGGTCCCGCTCGCCACCAGGGCCGGCACCCCGAGCGCCAGCGCCACGGCGGCGGCCAGCGCGGCCGGCCACCACATCCGGCGGCGGCGCGCGGCACCGCCCTCGCCGACGGCTTCCGCCGCGGTGTCCGCCGCGTCCTCCGGCACGGCCCCGTTCGGGCGGCCCTGGTCGGCGGTCACATCTGCCCCATGGTGCAGGAGGCGCCCGGCTCCTGGGTCTGCTTGCCCTGGACGTACTTGGTGAAGAACTGCTCCACCCGCGGGTCGCTGGCGCTCTCCACGGTCAGCTGGGTGCTCCAGGCGTTCAGGGTGATGGTGCCCTCCTCCTCGAGGTACGGGCTCATCATCGAGTACGGGGTCTTCTTGACCTTGTCGGAGAGGGTCTTGATGTCGTCCGGGGTGGCCTTGCCGTTGTACGTCACCCAGACCGCGCCGTGCTCCAGCGAGTGGACGGCGCGCTCGTTCTCGACCGGCTGGTCGTAGACGTGGCCCATGCAGTCCGCCCAGATCGCGTTGTGGTCGCCGCCGACCGGCGGGGTCATCGGGTAGGTGACCTTCTCCTTGACGTGGGTGCGGCTCAGCTCGCCGAAGGTCTTCACGCCAGGGATGTCCGCGTTGGCGGCGATCTCCTTGTCCTTCTTCTTCTGGTTCTGGTCCATGACGACCCAGGTGCCGGTGGCGATGCCACCGACCGCCAGCACGCCGATCGCCACCGAGGCGATGATCTTGTTGCGGCGGTCGCGGCGCTGCTCGGCGGCGCGCAGCTCGGCGATCCTGGCGCGGCGGTCGAGGCCGGCCTGCTTGCCGCCGGCCTTGTTGGACTGCTTGGAAGCGGAACCCATGGTGGTCGTCCTTGTCCCCGCCGCACCGGTCGGTGGCGGCGGTCAGCTGGAGTGTGAGGAGAGCCGGAACCGTCGGCGACTGCGCCGACGGCGGGTTCCGCTCAGGACCGGTGGACCTGGAGTTCGTGCAGGTCGGGCACCGGGTGCGCGCCGTCCAGCAGACCGGCGGGCACCACCCGGGGCAGCGCCTCGGGCGCGGCCGGGGTCAGCGGTGACACGGCGGGCTGCGGCTGCGGCGGCGGGTTCGGCAGCTGGGCGTCCTGCGGGCAGTACGGGTGGCTGGTGCAGCCGTTGTTGCGCGGCGGCTGGCCGTCGGCGGTGCAGAGGATCCAGTGCCCCTGCTCCTCGGTGGCCGTCCGGTGGTGCTCCGAGGGCCTCGCGGACTTGGTGACCTTCGCGGCGCGGCCGCTGTAGGAGGTGTCTCCGGTGGCGACCTGGACGCTGACCACGCTGACGACGGTGACGGAGCCGACCGTGGCCCGAGGCGTCGCCGGATGGCCGGAGCCGTCCGCCGCCTTCGCCTGGCCCGCGCAGGGCAGCAGCGTCAGCAGCGCGGCGAGCAGCAGGGCCAACAGCGCACCCACCGGGCGGCCCGCGGATGCGGCCCTCCCCGGTCGGGGCGAACTGGGGGCCGACGCGGTCATGCGCACATTTAATCAGCCGAACGAGTGATGCGATGCCCCCCATTGGCCCCCATTTTCAGCGGCCGGCACGCCCGGATGATCAGGAAACGCCCTGCTCCGGACACATCCGGCAAGCACGGACGGAACGGGAGTGGCCGATCGGACGGCGTACCCGGTGCCGGTCCGGCGAACCGGCTGGTGAGCGCGGTGGCCGGGACTTTCCGGTGGGTGACCGGTTGTCGCCGAAACCCGGACAGGGTCCTCGCGGGTGGAGAACAATGTCGTCAGCCCGGCCCGCCGGGGGCGGCGCGACCACGGAACGACCAGGAGCCGTCAGATGAGCAAGCAGGGTGCACCCGCACAACCGCACCGGCCGGACGACGGTTGGTGGGACGCCGTCTACGACGGTCCGGCGGGCACCCTCCCGGACACCCCGCACGCCGACCCGGGGGACGGCAGCGTGGACGACTGGTTCGACACGGCGGTCG
Source organism: Kitasatospora sp. NPDC004799 (assembly GCF_040609095.1). Classification (NCBI taxonomy): domain Bacteria; kingdom Bacillati; phylum Actinomycetota; class Actinomycetes; order Kitasatosporales; family Streptomycetaceae; genus Kitasatospora; species Kitasatospora sp. NPDC004799. The sequence goes on along the minus strand of NZ_JBEXJK010000327.1, from coordinate 6,792 downwards.
GGCTCATCGGTCAGCAGCGGTCGGCGGAGCCCGAACCGGAGGTGGAACCGGAGCCGGAGCCGGAGCCGGAGCCGGAGCCGGAGGTGGAACCGGAGCCGGAGCCGGAGCCGGAGCCGGAGCCGGAGCCGGAGGTGGAACCGGAGCCGGAGCCGGAGCCGGAGCCGGAGCCGGAGAGTGCGGAGAGCCAGGACGGCCCGGACAACCGGGACAGCATCGACGACTGGTTCGACACGGCGGTCGGGGTGATCGGCGGGGCGGAGGGGATCGGGCGCCAGCGGACCTCCACGGAGACCCACCAGTTCCCGGCCCCCGCCTTCGCCGACGACGCGCCGAAGACGGCGCCGGAACCGGAGCCGGGGCCGGAGCCGGAGTTGGAGTCGGAGCCGGAGGCCGTACCGGTCTCGCTGGAGAAGCCCGGACCGCCGCCCGCCCCCGAACCGGACCCGGAGCCCGAGCCGGAGCCCGCCCCCGAACCCGCCGTGGAACCCCAGCCCGAGGCCGAGCCGGAGCCCGCCCCCGCAGCTGCTCCGGCTCCCGCTCCCGAGCCCGAACCCGTCCACACCCCGGAACCGGACCCCGCTCCCGTCCCCGAGCCCGTCGCCCTGCCAACGGCCGTCCCCGACCCCCGATTGGCCGTCCGCGCACCGCTCGCCGACGGCGGCGCGGCCGTTCCGCACGTTGGCGAGCGTCCTCCGACCTACGGGCCGGAGCCGACGGCTCTGCCCGAGGCGGACCCGGGCGCACTGCGCGCGCTCGTACCGGACACCGTGCTGGACGGCGCCCAGTACGGATCGTCCGTGCTGCGCGCCGCCTCCGTCCGGGGCGACTCCGCGCGCTACCGGGGTGAGCCGCGCCGCGACTCCCTGCTGGTCACCCGGTTCGGCGAGGGCCCCGACGGACTGCTGCTCGCAGTCCTCGGCGGCTACGAGCGGACGGGCGGCGCGGAGGACGAGGCGGTCACCCCGGAGGCGGTCGCGGCCGCCACCGGGGAGGCGTGCCACCAGCTCGCCGCCGCGATCGGGCGCAGCCGGGCGGGTCTGGCCGCCGACCTGCGCGACGGCGCCCGCGACCGGCTCCGCTACGGCCTCCAGCGCCTGGCCACCGGTGCGGCCGCCCCACTGCGCGCCCTGGCAGCCCGGGCGGAGGGGGACGACACTCCGTCACCGGCCTCGCTGCACTGCCTGATGGTGTCGCTGGACCCGGAGGCCAATTACCGCGCGGCCTTCGGCGTCGGCCCGGGCGGGCTCTACCTGCTGCGCTCCGGCCACTGGATCGACGCCTATGCGGCCCGACTGCTGCACCACCCGGACGGTCAGCCGCCGGTCCCCGAACCGCGGCCGTTCCGCTTCCGGCTCGTCCCCGCGACACCGGGCGACATCCTCCTCCTCTGCGCCCCCGGCCTGGCCCGCCCCATCGCCGACGAGCCGGCCGTCGCCCACTTCCTCTCCACCCACTGGGCCCACCCCCACCCCCCGGGCACCGTCGACTTCCTCCGCCAGGTCCAGGTCCGCGCCAAGGGCTACGCCGACGACCGCACCGCCGCCGCCATCTGGACCGAGTGACACCGAACCAACCCACGCTCCCGCCCCCTGCACCAGAAGTCGACCGGTCCGACTTCTGGTGCATACGCACAGAAAGTCGGCCGCGCCGACTTCTCGCGCGCCCGAGGGAATCTGAAGACCGGTCGGTAGATTTCCCGGTCCGTTCGACCGGGGGGCGCCGCACAGGAAGTCGGCCAGGCCGACTTTTCGTGCGCGCGCGGTGCCAAGATGCGGCCAAATCTGTAGACCGGTCTGCATATTCCGGCCGCTGCGCGGTCGGACTCGTGTGCAGGAAGTCGGCGGGTCCGACTTTTGGTGCGTGGCGGTCTCGGGAGCTGGCAGGCCTGTAGACCGGTCTACATAATCGGTCCCCGGCCAGTGTGCGCGTGCATAGGAAGTCGGCGGGTCCGACTTTCTATGCACGGGGCTGCTGGGTGTTGGCCTGGTTTGGTGCGCGCGGGGCGGAGTGGTTGCCGCGCAGGAAGTCGGCGGGGCCGACTTTTCGTGCGCGCGCGGTGCCAAGATGCGGCCGAATCTGTAGACCGGTCTGCATATTCGTCCCCTGCGTAGTCGGGTTCGTGCATAGGAAGTCGGTGGGGCCGACTTTTGGTGCGCGCGCGGGGCTGAGGTGTGGCCGCGTCTGTAGACCGGTCTGCATATTTGCGTGGCCGATCGGTCGGGCTCCTGCCACAGGAAGTCGGCTCGGCCGACTTCCTGCGCGGGCGGGTCAGGTGCGGAGGAGGATGGCGGTGACGGCGGTGGCCTGGGTGAGGGCGGCGGGGCGGTGGGCGTCGGGGAGGCCGATGGCGATGGGGACGGCGAGGCCGTCGAGCAGGGCGCGGATCTGCACCGCGCGGTCGGCGGCGGGGCCCGGGGTGAAGTGGCCGGCGGCGGTGCCCTCCTCGATGAGGGCGACCAGGTCGGCCTGCCACGGGGCCTCGATCTCCTGCTGGCCCTGGCGGATCTCGGCGCTCGCGGGGGAGCGGCCCCACACCTCGACCCAGAGGATCCAGCGCGGGTCGCCGGCCCCGTCCGGCAGGTAGAGGCGCAGGTAGGCGTCGAGGCGTTGCCAGGGGTCGAGCGCGCGGTCGGCGAGCGCCTCGCGGCGGCGGGCGCCGAGCTGGTCCTCGCTCCAGCGGAGGGTCTCCAGCAGCAGCTGGTCCTTGCTGCCGAAGTAGTACAGCAGGTGCCCGGCGCTCATCTGGAGCTGCTTGCCGAGCCCGGCCATGGTGAGTCCGGCGAGCCCGTGCTCGGCGATCGCGGCCCGGGCGGTGGCGAAGACCTCCTCGCGGGGGCGGGCCGGCCGGCGCGGGCGGGGGTCCGCCATGTGCGTGCTCTCCCTCGGTGGTGCGGAGGTGGGAACGCTACCCGGGCGGGGGCGGGCGGCCCCCACCCGGGTAACCGGATCAGAGCGCCTTCGGCTGCTGCTGGGTGATGCAGTGGATGCCGCCGCCGTTGGCGAAGATCTCGCGGGCGTCGACGAGTTCGACGGTGCGGCCCGGGTAGGCCTCGGCCAGGACGGCGGCGGCCTCCTGGTCGCGCGGGTCGTCGAAGGCGCAGAGGATCACCGCGCCGTTGGCCACGTAGTGGTTGATGTAGGAGTAGTCGACCGGCTCGCCGTCCTCGTCCAGCAGGACGGTCGGGGCGGGCAGTTCGATGACCTCGAGCCGCCGGCCCTGGGCGTCCGTCGAGGCGCGCAGCAGGGCGACCAGCTCGCGGCAGACCTCGTGGTCCGGGTGCGACGGGTCGGGCTGGACGTGGGCGACCACGACGCCGGGGCGCACGAAGGAGGCGACGATGTCGATGTGCCCGCGGGTGCCGAACTCGTCGTAGTCGCGGGTGAGTCCGCGCGGCAGCCAGATCGCCTTGGTGGTGCCGAGGAAGGCGTGCAGCTCGGCCTCGACCTCCTCCTTGGTCCAGTCCGCGTTGCGCCCCTCGCCGAGCTGGACGGTCTCGGTGACCAGCACCGTGCCCTCGCCGTCGACGTGGATGCCGCCGCCCTCGTTGATCAGCCGGGAGGCGAAGCGCTGGACGTCCGTCAGCTCGCTGATGTGCTCGGCGATGTGCTGGTCCTTGTCCCAGCGGGCCCAGGACTGCGCGCCCCAGCCGTTGAAGATCCAGTCGGCGGCGGCCAGCGAGCCCTTGCCGTCGACCAGGAAGGACGGGCCGATGTCGCGCATCCACGCGTCGTTCAGCGGGCGCTCGACGATCTCGACCCGCTCGGAGACGTACGTGCGCGCCTCCGCCGTCTCACCGGTGTTGACGATCAGCGTCACCGGCTCGTACCCGACGATGGTGTCGGCGACGGCGGCCCAGGCCTGGCGGGCGGCGTGCAGCTGCTCGGGGCCGTCGAAGGTGGGGTTGGCGGTGGGGAAGGCCATCCAGGTGCGGTCGTGCGGGTGCCACTCGGCGGGCATCCGGAAGCCGAGCGCGGCGGGCGTGGGGGCGGTCATCGTGGTTCCTAAACGGTTCAGAGGAAGTAGAGGCGGCTGAGCGAGACGCTGTCGGCGGGTTCGGAGCGCAGCGGCGAGCCGTCCAGGGAGACCAGCCCGGTCTCGGTGACGTCGACCCGGCCGACGCGGGCGTTGCGCACCATGTCGCGCGGTCCGATGCCGCGGGTGTTCCGCACGCCGACCCGGCGGCGGCGGGTGGGCAGCCCGTCGGCGGTCCGGTCGAGGTAGGCGCCGTCGGCGGCGGCCTGGGCGACGAAGGCCACCGAGATGTCGGCGGCGGTCGCGCCGTGGGCGCCGAACTGCGGTCCGAGGACGAGCGGTTCGCAGCGGTCGGTGGAGGCGTTCGGGTCGCCGACCACGCCGTACGCGGGGAAGCCCGCCTTGAGCACCAGCTGCGGCTTGGCGCCGAAGTGGTCCGGGCGCCACAGCACGATGTCGGCGAGCTTGCCGACCTCGATCGAGCCGACCTCGTGCGCGAGGCCGTGCGCGATGGCCGGGTTGATCGTGAGCTTGGCGATGTAGCGCAGCACGCGCTCGTTGTCGTCGCCGCTCTCCGTCGTCCCGTACGAGCCGGTGCCGTCGAGCGGGCCGAGTTCGGCCTTCATCTTGCCGGCCATGGCGAAGGTGCGGCGCACCGTCTCGCCGGCCCGGCCCATGCCCTGGGCGTCGGAGGAGGTGATGCCGATGACCCCGAGGTCGTGGAGCACGTCCTCGGCGCCCATCGTGCCGGCCCGGATGCGGTCGCGGGCCATCGCGGCGTCGCCGGGCAGGTCGGGCTTGAGGTCGTGCGCGGAGACGATCATGTCGTAGTGCTCGCCGAGCGCGTCCCGGCCGAACGGCAGCGTCGGGTTGGTGGAGGAGCCGATGACGTTCGGCACGCCCGCCATCTTGAGCACGTTGGGGACGTGTCCGCCGCCGCAGCCCTCGATGTGGAAGGCGTGGATCGTCCGGCCCTCGAGGACGCGCAGGGTGTCCTCGACCGACAGGCACTCGTTCAGGCCGTCGGTGTGCAGGGCGACCTGGACGTCGTACTCCTCGGCGACCCGCAGCGCGGTGTCCAGGGCGCGGGTGTGCGCGCCCATGTCCTCGTGCACCTTGAAGCCGGACGCGCCGCCCTCGGCCAGCGCCTCGATCAGCGGGGCCTCGTCGGAGGACGAACCGCGGCCCAGGAAGCCGATGTTGACGGGCCAGGCGTCGAAGGCGTTGAAGGCGTGGCGCAGCGCCCAGGGCGAGTTGACGCCGACGCCCCAGACCGGCCCGAACTCCTGGCCGATGATCGTGGTGACGCCGGAGGCCAGCGAGGCCTCCATGATCCGCGGCGAGAGCAGGTGGACGTGGGTGTCGATGGCGCCGGCGGTGGCGATCAGGCCCTCGCCGGAGACGATCGTGGTGCCGGTGCCGACGACCACGTCCACGCCGTCCAGGGTGTCCGGGTTGCCGGCCCGCCCGATCGAGGCGATCCGGCCGCCGATCAGGCCGATCGAGGTCTTGCGGATGCCCTGGACCGCGTCGATGACCAGCACGTTGCTGATCACCACGTCGCAGGTGTCCCGGACCGCGGCGGGCTTGAGGTGCAGGCCGTCGCGGGCGGTCTTGCCGAAGCCGGCCAGGAACTCGTCGCCGGGCGCCTGGGAGTCGGACTCCACGCGGACGATCAGTCCGCTGTCGCCGAGCCGGACGCGGTCCCCGGCGCGCGGGCCGTGCACGGAGATGTAGTCGTGCGGGGTGATCGAGGTCATGCCCCCTCCTCGCTTCGCTCGTCGGACCACGCCCTCGTGGAGACCCTGTTCGATTGCTCGCTCCGCTCGCTCACGAGGGCACCTCCGAGTCGTCGAAGCCGGTCAGGTAGCCCGTCGCGCGGGCCTTCGCCAGGGCGGCCTCCTTCGCGCCGGGCGCGTCGAGGGGGCCGTCCACCAGTCCGGCGAAGCCGATCGCGACCCGCTCGCCGCCGATCGGCACCAGGCCGACCTCGACGGTGGCGCCCGGGTCGAAGCGCACCGAGGAGCCGGCCGGGACGGCCAGGTGGGTGCCGTAGGCGGCGGCCCGGTCGAAGGCCAGGCGCGGGTTGGCCTCGAAGAAGTGGAAGTGCGAGGTCACCGAGATCGGCACCCCGGAGGTGTTGTGGACGGGGAGCAGCAGCGTCTCCTCGACCGGGTCGTAGCCGGCGCCGTCCCCGATCAGCGCGCCGCCGGGAGCCTCGTCGCCGAGCGAGCCGGCGCCCCGGAACGGGTCGTTGACCACCGCGAGGCGGGTGCCGTCGTCGAAGACGGCCTCGACCTGGACCACGGTGACCACGTCCGGCACGCCCGGCAGCACGTCGTCGGCGGTCAGCACGGAGCGGCCGGCCTCGATGGCCTCGGCCAGGCGCAGGCCGTCGCGGGCGGCCTCGCAGACGGTGTCCGCGATCAGGGCGGTGGCCTCGGGGATGTTGAGGCGCACGCCCCGGGCGCGGCGGGCGCGGGCCAGCTCGGCTGCTGTGAAGATCAGCAGCCGGTCCCGCTCGGTGGGGGTCAGTCGCACGGTTCCTCGCTCGCGGGTCGTCGGGCCCTTCGGGCAGGTGGGGGCGTCGGCTCGGGGCCTCGGACGGAGCCGGGCCTCGGAGGGCCTGGGGGCGATGTTAGAACGCCGTTCAAACATCTCGGGCCATTGAACCCGCACCGGGCCGCCCTGTCCAGCGTTGCGGCTCCGCGGGCGTTCGGCCCGCTGGGCGGGGGACGGGGGTGAGGGGTAGGGGTGAGGGGCCGGACGGCGCCGGCGGGCAGCGGGAGCGTGGTGGTCGAGCCGCCGCCGGCGACGTC
>NZ_JBEXJK010000326.1:0-9482 GCF_040609095.1 Kitasatospora sp. NPDC004799 | reverse complement strand
GATCAGCAGCGAGACCACGCCCGGCCCGTCGTCGGCGGGCAGGGTGACGACGGCCAGGTCGTCGTCGCCGAGGGCGGGCCTGAGGTGGCCGAGCGCCCGAACCCCGTCCGGGCGGCGGCGGGGGCCGCGACCGGGCCGGCGCACGACCCGGTGGTCCTGGCGGCGGGTGCGGTGCTGTGGCTGCCGGGCCGGCCGAAGAAGAGCGGCCGGCTGGGGCGGCCGCGGATCGCGGTGATCCACCGGCCCAAGTACGACGACTGGAGCCTGCCCAAGGGCAAGCTCGAACCCGGCGAGCGGACGGTCGACGCGGCGCTGCGCGAGGTCCGGGAGGAGACCGGGTTCCACTGCCTGCTCGGCCCGGAGCTGCCCGCCCAGCACTACCGGGTGCAGGGCCGGCCGAAGGAGGTCCGCTACTGGGCGGCGGTGCCGTGCGGCGGCTCGTTCCGGCCGAACCGCGAGGTGGACCGGCTGGAGTGGCTGCCGGCCGGGAAGGCCCGGGCCCGGCTCACCCACGACCACGACCGGTTGCTGGTGGACGCGCTGCTCGCGATCCTGGGGGCGAGGCCGGTGCGGGCGAACGGGCCGCACCGGTGAAGGAACGGTGGAAGTGATCTCCCCGCGCCCTCGCCGTGACGCAACCGTTACTACCTGACGTAGTTTCCTGTCATCCGTTCGAGGTTCACTCCCCGTTCACTTGTGACCGGCTGTCGTGTCACTTACCCGGCCTAACTTCGGGACCACCGGAGGGCCGAACGGGCCCCGGACCACAGCAAAACCCGAGCTCGGCCGTACCCGTACGGCCCGTGCGAGGGCAATGCCACAGAAAGGGAAACCCCTGTGAAGCTCCAGCGGAACGGCCGCTCCAAGGCCCTCGCGATCGGTGCCATGGCGCTCGTCAGCTCGCTGTCGCTCGCCGCCTGCGGATCGGACAACAACAACACCAACACGACGGCGACCGGCGGTTCCACCGGCGGCGCCGCCGCGTCCGCCGCGATCACCTGTGGCAAGCCCGGTTCGCTGATCGCCGCCGGTTCCACCGCGCAGGGCGCGGCGATGGACGTCTGGAAGACCAGCTTCGCCGCCGCCTGCTCCGGCACCACGATCAACTACCAGGGTGGCGGCTCCGGCGCCGGCATCCAGCAGTTCAACCAGGGCAAGATCCAGTTCGCCGGCTCCGACTCGGCCCTGAAGCCGGCCGAGGTCGAGGCCTCCAAGGCGGTCTGCACCGGCGGCCAGGGCATCGACCTGCCGATGGTCGGCGGTCTGATCTCGCTGGTCTACAACATCGACGGGGTCGACAACCTGGTCCTGGACGGCCCGACCGCCGCCAAGATCTTCGACTCGCAGATCACCAAGTGGAACGCCCCGGAGATCGCCGCCCTGAACCCGGGCGCCAAGCTGCCGGACGCGGAGATCCAGACCTTCCACCGCTCGGACGACGCCGGCACCACCGAGAACCTCACCAAGTACTTCGCCGCCGCCGGCGGCGGCGCCTGGTCCTACCCGGCCGGCAAGGCCTGGACGGGCAAGCTCGGCCAGTCGGCCAACGGCAGCGCCGGCGTCTCGGCCCAGGTGAAGCAGGTCAAGAACTCGATCAGCTACGTCGAGCTGGCCTACGCCCAGACCAACAGCCTGAAGAGCGCCGCGATCAACACCGGCGCCTCCAAGCCGGTCGCGGCCACCGCCGAGAACGCCGCCACCACCATCGCCAAGGCCCAGGCCGCCGGCACCGGCAGCGACCTCGCGCTGAAGCTCGACTACGCGACCAAGGAAGAGGGCGCCTACCCGCTCGTCCTGATCACGTACGAGATCGTCTGCGACAAGGGCAACAAGGCCGAGACCCTCGACACCCTGAAGTCCTTCCTGACCTACACCGCCAGCGACGCGGGCCAGAAGGCCGTCGGCGAGAAGGGCTACGTCCCGCTGCCGAAGACCGTGACGGACAAGGTCAACGGCGTCATCGCCACCCTGGCCTGACCCGACAGGACCCCCGGTGGGGCGGCCCCGTGAGCGAGGGGGGCCGGGGCCGCCCCACCGGAACGCACCACACCCAGCACCACGTCCGGGGCACCGCCGCCATGGTGCCGTCCCCCTTCCGGGGCGGCACCACCAGACCGGAGTAGACCAATGACTTCATCCTCCCCTGCCGCCCCGCAAGGCAGGGAGCGCCGGCCGCGCGACAGCCGGGTCGGCGACAAGATCTTCATGAACCTCGCCCGGGGCTCGGGCGTCCTGCTGCTGGTCATCATGGGCGCCATCGCCGCGTTCCTGACCTGGCGGTCGGTCCTGGCCCTGAGCACCAACGAGGGCAACTTCCTCACCAGCTTCGAGTGGACGCCGGACGCCCCGAAGCCCGTCTTCGGCATCGCCGTCCTGGTCGTCGGCACCGTCGTCAGCGCCGTCATCGCGATGGCGATCGCCGTCCCGGTGGCGATCGGGATCGCGCTGTTCATCTCGCACTACGCGCCGCGCCGGATCGCCCAGCCGTTCGCCTACCTGGTCGACCTGCTCGCCGCCGTCCCCAGCATCGTCTACGGCCTCTGGGGCGCGCTCTTCCTGGTGCCGCACATGGACGGCCTGACCAGCTGGCTCAACGAGTACCTGGGCTGGACGTACATCTTCGACCAGACCAGGACCGGTACCCCGCGCAACCTGTTCACCGTCGGCATCCTGCTGGCGATCATGGTCCTGCCGATCATCACCGCGGTCTCCCGCGAGGTGTTCCGCCAGGTGCCGCGGATGCACGAGGAGGCGGCGCTCGCGCTCGGCGCGACCCGCTGGGAGATGATCCGCACCGCGGTGCTGCCGTTCGGCCGCCCCGGCATCATCTCGGCCTCGATGCTCGGCCTCGGCCGCGCGCTCGGCGAGACCATCGCGGTCGCGGTGGTGCTGTCCGCCAGCAACGTCCTGTCGCTGCACATCCTGGACGCCGGCGGCGGCACCTTCGCCCAGAACATCGCGCTGAAGTTCGCCGAGGCCGGTGAGAACGGCCGCGACGCGCTGATGGCCTCCGGCCTCGTCCTGTTCGTCATCACCCTGCTGGTGAACGGTGCCGCGCGACTGATCATCGCCCGCCGCAAGGAGTACTCGGGGGCCAACGCATGACCGTCACCGACATCGTCGAGGACGCCCGGCCGGTCGGCCGTCCGCTGACCGCCAACCGACTGCCCAAGTGGGCCCCGGCCGCCGTCGCCGCCGGCTCGATCGCCCTCGGCTGCGGGATCGGTCTGGGCGCGGGCCTGGAGAGCCACCTCCAGTGGGGCCTGATCTCGGCCCTGCTCTTCCTCCTGATCAGCTACGGCGTCTCGGCCCAGGTCGAGGGCCGCCGGCAGGCCAAGGACCGGCTCGCCACCTCGGTGGTCTGGGTCGCCTTCATCCTGGCGGTCGTCCCGCTGGTCTCCCTGACGGTCTACACCGTCCAGAAGGGCATCGGCGTCGTCGACGGGTTCTTCCTGAGCCACTCGATGAAGGGCGTCATCCAGTCCGGCCCCGGCGGTGGCATCTACCACGCGCTGATCGGCACCCTGGAGCAGGTCGGCCTGGCCACCGCGATGGCCGCCCCGGTCGGCCTGCTGACCGCCGTCTACCTGGTCGAGTACGGCCGCGGCAAGCTCGCCAAGGCGGTCACCTTCTTCGTCGACGTCATGACGGGCATCCCGTCGATCGTCGCCGGCCTGTTCGTCCTCTCGCTCTGGAACATCGCGCTGGGCTTCGGCTACTCCGGCTTCTCGGGCAGCCTCGCGCTGGCGATCCTGATGATCCCGGTCGTGGTCCGCTCCACCGAGGAGATGCTCAAGCTCGTCCCGAACGAGCTGCGCGAGGCCTCGTACGCGCTCGGCGTGCCGAAGTGGAAGACCATCCTGCGGATCGTCCTCCCCACCGCGATCGGCGGCATCACCACCGGTGTGATGCTCGCGGTCGCCCGCATCACGGGCGAGACCGCCCCGGTGATGATGCTGGTGTTCGGCGCCGACTACATCAACAGCAACCCGTTCGACGGCCCGCAGCAGTCCCTGCCGATGTACATCTGGCTGCAGTACTCGCAGGTCAACAACGACTTCGGCTACGCCCGTGCCTGGGGTGCGGCGCTGGTGCTGATCGCCTTCGTGATGGGGCTCAACCTCATCGCCCGGGGCATCGCACGCTGGCGCTCGCCCAAGGGCGGGCACTGACCGACCGACTGACGTACGAGACAGACGAGAGAAGCAACGATCATGGCCAAGCGCATCGACGTCAGCGGACTGTCGGCCTTCTACGGCACCACCAAGGCCATCGAGGACATCTCGATGAGCATCGAGCCCCGCTCGGTGACCGCCTTCATCGGCCCCTCCGGCTGCGGCAAGTCGACCTTCCTCCGCACCCTCAACCGGATGCACGAGGTGATCCCGGGCGCCCGGGTCGAGGGCAAGGTCCTCCTGGACGACGAGAACCTGTACGCCTCCAACGTCGACCCGGTCGCCGTGCGCCGCTCGGTCGGCATGGTCTTCCAGCGCCCGAACCCGTTCCCGACCATGTCGATCTACGACAACGTGGTCGCCGGGCTCCGGCTCGCCGGCGTGAAGAAGAAGTCCGTGCTGGACGAGGTGGTGGAGCGCTCGCTGAAGGGCGCCAACCTCTGGAAGGAGGTCCACACCCGGCTGAACAAGCCGGGCGCCGGCCTCTCCGGCGGTCAGCAGCAGCGCCTGTGCATCGCCCGCGCCATCGCGGTCGAGCCCCAGGTCCTGCTGATGGACGAGCCCTGCTCCGCGCTCGACCCGATCTCCACCCTCGCCATCGAGGACCTGATCGGCGAGCTGAAGGAGCAGTTCACCATCGTCATCGTGACCCACAACATGCAGCAGGCGGCCCGCGTCAGCGACCGCACCGCCTTCTTCAACCTGGCCGGCGTCGGCCAGCCGGGCAAGCTGATCGAGCTGGACGACACCCAGCGGATCTTCTCGAACCCGCAGGTCCAGGCCACCGAGGACTACATCTCCGGCCGCTTCGGCTAGGACCGGACCTCCGTCGCGCGCCGTCCCGGCGCCCCGGTGCCGGGACGCGCGACGGACCGCGAGCTGTCCCGCGGTGCTGCATGGCGGTGCCGCCGCGGGACATGGAGAAGGGCCCGCCCCCGAGATGTGGGGGCGGGCCCTGCCTGCTATTCGCCCGCTCGCCTCCGGGGCGCTCGGACCCGGTGCCGACGGTCGGCGCTCCCTCGCTCTCCCCCAGCCTTCGGCCGGGGGTACCCCCAACGTCGCTCCCTCGCGCTCTCCCTTTCGGCACCGGCGCGCCCCTTCGGCTCGGGGCGGGGCGCCCGCCCGTTCCTGCTCGGGGTGGGTCGCCCGCTCGCGCGATGGTGCGGCTCGGGGCGTCAGCCCCAGAACAGGTGGACGAACCAGTACACCAGCGCTGCGACGATGGCGGCCGCCGGCATCGTGATGAACCAGCCGAGCACGATGTTCTTCGCGACGCCCCAGCGCACCGCGCGGATCCGCTTGGTGGACCCCGCGCCCATGATCGCCGCGGTGATCACGTGGGTGGTGGAGATCGGCGCCTTGAAGACGAACGACGTGATGTACATGACCACCGAGGCGGTGGCCTCCGCCGCGAAGCCCTGCGGCGGGTCCAGCTCGATGATCTTGCGGCCGAGCGTCCGCATGATCCGCCAGCCGCCCGCGTAGGTGCCCAGCGAGAGCATGGTCGCGCAGGCGATCTTCACCCAGACCGGGATCCCGTTGCCGGACTGGTGGCCGGAGATGGTCAGTGCCATGACCACGATGCCCATGGTCTTCTGGGCGTCCTGGAGGCCGTGCGCCAGGGCCATCGCGGCGGCCGAGGCGGTCTGGGCGACCCGGAAGTTGCGCTTGGCCCGGTGCGGGTTGGCCCGGCGGAAGATCCACAGGATCGCCAGCATCACCAGGAAGCCGCCGACCAGGCCGACCACCGGCGAGACGACCATCGGGATGACGATCTTCTCGAGGACCCCGCTCCAGATCACGTCGATGCCGCCGGCCAGCGCCGCGCCCACCATGCCGCCGAACAGGGCGTGCGAGGAGGAGGACGGCAGTCCGAAGTACCAGGTGACCAGGTTCCAGGCGATCGCCCCGACCAGGGCGGCGAACAGGATCGCCATCCCCTGGTTGCCGGAGGGGGTCTCGATGATCCCCTTGGAGACGGTGTGCGCCACGCCGCTGCCGAGGAACGCGCCGGCCAGGTTCATCACCGCGGCCATCGCCAGCGCCGCCCGGGGGGTGAGCGCCCGGGTGGAGACCGACGTGGCGATCGCGTTCGCCGAGTCGTGGAAGCCGTTGGTGTACGTGAAGAAGAACGCAACGCCGATGACGGCGATGAGTGCTGCCATGTCCACGAGGGTCAGGACTCCTTGACGGCGATGGTCTCCACCGTGTTGGCGACGTGCTCGAACGCGTCCGCCGCCTCCTCAAGGACGTCCACGACCTGCTTGAGCTTGAGGACCTCGATGGCGTCGTACTGACCGGAGAACAGGTGGGCGAGCAGCTTGCGGTGGATCTGGTCGGCCTGGTTCTCCAGCCGGTTGACCTCGATCCAGTACTCGGTGAGGTTGGACATGCTGCGCAGGTTGGGCATCGCCTCGGCGGTGAGTTCCGCGGCGCGCGCCAGTACCTCGATCTGCTGCTCGATGCCCTTCGGCAGGGTCTGGATGTCGTAGAGGACGACCAGGTCGACGGCCTCCTCCATGAAGTCCATGATGTCGTCCAGCGACGAGGCGAGGCTGTAGATGTCCTCGCGGTCGAAGGGCGTGATGAAGGACGAGTTCAGCTGGTGGAAGACGGCGTGGGTGGTGTCGTCCCCGGCGTGTTCGGCGGCGCGCATGCGCTCGACGATCTCCGCGCGGGCCGACACGTCTGATCCCAGCAGCTCCAAAAGGAGCTTCGATCCGACGACGAGGTTCTCCGCCGCGGCGGCGAACATGTCGTAGAAGCTCGTCTCCTTCGGGGTCAGGCTAAAACGCACGGAAATCTCCGATGTGCGGGGTAGGGACTGAACGATGCTAGGTGCAACCGAGCGCAATCGCGCAAACGGGGTGTCGGGGAAGGAGCCGGAGCCTCCCCTTCCGTTCGGCTGCCGCACCGGCTCATCCGGGCGCACCACCAGGTGTGGGCGCGGGTCCTCAGTCTGACGGAACCCCGCCCGGATTGTCCCCGTCGTGCGCACGGAAGAGCGGGGCTCCGCTCAGACGGCTCAACCGCCGGGCACCCGTCCACCGGGCCCGGTGGCACATGCCGGGTCGGCCGTCGGAACACCACGGGAGGCCCCGGTGTTGGACACTGGTGGCCGACGCAGCCACCAGGCACTGAGACGAAGGCGGGGCCGATGACCACGACGCAAGCGCGCACCGAGCCGGAGCACGCGCAGGGGACCGACCCGCACGCCGGCCACGCCCCGGCGGGGCACCACGGCCCGCACGGCTACAGCGCGCAGAAGGACGCCCACCTCAAGCGGCTGCGCCGGATCGAGGGCCAGATCCGCGGCCTCCAGCGCATGGTCGACGAGGACGTCTACTGCATCGACGTGCTCACCCAGGTCTCGGCCAGTACCAAGGCGCTGCAGTCCTTCGCGCTCTCGCTGCTGGAGGAGCACCTGCGGCACTGCGTCGCCGCGGCCGCCGAGGAGGGCGGCGCCGAGCTGGACGCCAAGGTGGCGGAGGCCACCGCCGCGATCAGCCGCCTGCTGCGCAGCTGAGCCGGCGGGCCGTCCGCCGCTCCGGGGCCCCGCCGCTCCCGGGGCCGGTCAGCCGTCGGCCTCCCGGTCGGCCGGCCCGGGTTCGGTCCGGTCCAGCAGCACCTCGTCGATCCGCTCGGTCGGCAGCCGGTCGCCGGAGCTGGCCGTCGCGGCGATCATCAGCTCGCCGGCCAGATCGATCTCGTCGAGGGCCGCGTCGTCGTGGCCGCCGCTGCGGCCGCCCGTGGACGACACCACCTGCACCACCCCTTCAGTGCCTCGCCAGCCCGGGCGGCAGCCACCCGGAGTCCAGCCTAGGCACTTCGGGGCCCGTCCACATGGCACGGACGGGCCATCTCGGCGCCGCCGAAACGGGTGGCCGTCGCTCCCCGGACGGCCACCCGCCCCGGCGGCACCCCGTCTCGCCCCGGCGCCGGAGCGCTGCCCCGGCGGCCCGGGGCGTGTCGGGCCCGCCCTACTTCGGGCTCTCCGTGGGCTTCATCTGGTAGATGTCCGAGGCCGCGGGCTCGGCCGCCTCCACCGGCTTGCCGAAGTCCCGCAGCGAGGTCGTCGACGTCACCTTCACCTGGTCCTTGGGCTCCTTCGAGCCGGCCACCCCGGCGAAGGTGAACACCTCGACCACCTTGCGCAGCCGGCCCTGGTCGTCCAGCCAGGCGTCGTACGGGACCTCCTTGACGGTGAAGGTCTGACCGCCCATCCGCAGGCCGTCGCCGCCCCGGCCGCCCGTCGCGTCGGCCGCCTTCGCCAGGTCCAGGGTGCCCCGGTAGTGGTGCAGCACGACCCCGTCGACGGTCTCGGTGCCCACCGCCTCCGCCTTCTGCGCCCCGCGCAGCGCCCCCGCCGCCGAGGCCGGGTCGGTGGCGCCGCTGCTGACCAGGTTGCCGTCCGGCAGCTGGCGCACGTCCAGCTTGACCCACTTGCCCTCGGGGACCTTGGCGCCGCTGTTCTGGAGGTAGACGGTGCCCGGCAGGACCACCTCGACGATCTTCCCGGTGGTCGCCGCGCCCGGCGGCACCTGGACCTCCAGCCGGCCGATCCGCTTGACGTAGTCGTAGCCGCCGGTGCCGCTGAACGCGGCCTTCTTCTCGGTGGACTCGGTGACCAGCTCGGTCGCGGTGTGCGCGGAGCCGGTGCGGCCGGTGATGTCGGCGGCGTTGCGCACCGCCGTCAGCGGATCCGCGGCGAGCTGGTCGGGGGCGCCCGACTGCTGGTCGGAGGAGCCGCTGACGGCGCCGGAGCAGCCGGCGGCGCCCGCCGCCAGGGCGGCGGCGAGCAGGGCGGCCCCGGCCGCCGAGCGCAGGTGCGGAGCCGGACGGCGTGCCGGCCGTCCGGTGCGCTGCTGGTCGGTCATCTTCATCCTCGCGACAACCCCCTCGGGCCCGACTGCCCCGCCGACACCACCGGGTGGGCAGAGCTCTTTCCGGGCAAACGAGTTGGGGCGCCGAGGGTTACGCGGGACCGGTGTGCCGGGAGCGTCGCGCGGCGGACGTCCGGCGCGTTACGGTGAACCACGTGCACAGTGAGCTGCCGGTCGCCCCCGGCACCGCCCGGATGCCCGAACACCGCCTCGCGGTCAGCGAGCGCGGCTCCTTCGCCTTCGCGACCTGCAGCTGCGGCTGGTACGCCCCGGCCCGCCGCTCACGCGACCTGGCCCGCCGTGAGGGGGCCGACCACCTCGCCGAGAACGGCGCCGGGCCGGACTGACCCCGCTCCCGCCCGGCAGCGGGGCTGTCGAAGGGGTCAGGCCGCGAGGTCGGACTCCGGCGGCTGCTCCCCGGCCC
>NZ_JBEXJK010000325.1:0-9517 GCF_040609095.1 Kitasatospora sp. NPDC004799 | reverse complement strand
TGCCGTGCCCGAGCCCGTACCCATGCCCACCCCGTCAGAGATCGTTCCGGCCCGCCGTGATCCGCCGCGCTACGGGCCGCGCCAGGCGGCAGTCCTGGTGGGCCGACCCGTGGTGCGCCACCTTCACGACGTCCGCCTTCCCCACCCGGCCCAGCAGCGCCGACTGGGCCTGCGGTTCGAGATCTCCGAGCAGTGCCATCCGTAGTCCTCCTGTCAGTGACACCATCAATGCGACGCTTGCGTTGTTCGGGCCCGGCGCCTCGGCAGCCGTTCCGGGCCCGGGCCACACCACGTCCCAGGCCAACTCCTGGCCTGCCGACCGCCGTTCGCCCCGGCCGGCTCTCAGCAGCGGGAGGCCGGCGCCCGCCGCCCAGCCCCTCACCCGGGCCGCCTCGCCCGGCGGGTCGTCCAGCGTGGTGCCCTCGACCGCGCCCACCCTGCGGCCCCGCAGCACCCCCGGCACGCCCTCGACGTGGTCGGCGTGGAAGTGCGTCAGCAGCAGTAAGGGCACGGTCGTGATGCCGAGATCGCGCAGGCACCTGTCCGCCGCGTTCGGATCCGGCCCGGTGTCGATCACCACCGCACTGCCCGGCGTCCCCGTCGCGAGGGCCAGCATGTCCCCCTGCCCGACGTCGCACATCACCAGCCGCCAGCCCGGCGGCGGCCAGCCGGTGGCGATCCGGGTGAGCTGCGGCGGGCGCAGCAGCACAACCAGCAGGACCGCCGTCAGCGCCCCCGCCGCCAGGGCCCGGGCCCAGCGCCGCCGAGGGGGCGTCGGGGCGCCCGGCTCCGGCCGCCTGGGCAGGAGGAGCGGCGCCGCCCAGCAGGCCGCCAGGACGGCCAGCGCGACCGTCGCCGTCCCGAACCACCCTCCCGGCCAGGAGAGTTGGCCGCCCGGCAGGTCGGCGCCGCGGCGGGCCACCAGGGCGAGCCAGCCGGCCGGCACCGCGGCCGCTTCCGCGAGCAGCCGGGCCAGGGCCGGGAGGAGCGGGTGCAGGACGAGCACGCCGAAGCCGAGCAGTGTCGCCGGGGCCACCGCCAGCTCGGCCAGCAGGTTGCAGGGGATGCCGACCAGGCTGATGTGCCCGGACAGCACCACCGTCACCGGCGCGCACAGCGCCTGGGCGGCCGCCGTCGCCGCGAGCGCGCCCGCCAGGTGGTGGGGCCAGCGGCGGGCCCGCAGCGCCTCGGCCCAGTGCGGTCCGAGGACGAGCAGCCCGGCGGTGGCGAGCACGGAGAGCAGGAAGCCGAAGGAGCGTGCCAGGAACGGGTCCAGCAGGACCAGCACCAGGACCGCTCCGGCCAGCGCGGGCACCGCCTTGCGGGGACGGCCGGTGGCCAGGGCCAGCATGCCGATCAACCCCGTTCCGGCCGCCCGCAGCACGCTCGGCTCGGGCCGGCAGACGGTGACGAAGGCCAGCGTCAGCGCCGTGCCGAGCAGGGCGCCGGTGCGCAGCGACAGCCCCAGCACCGCGGCCAGCCCGCGCCGCTCCGGCGTGCCGGCCTGGCCCGGCGCCCCCAGCAGCGCGCCGAGGACGATCGCCAGGTTGGCCCCGCTGACCGCCACCAGGTGCACCAGGTCGGTGGCCCGGAAGGCGTCGTCGAGGTCGTCGGGCAGCCGCGAGGTGTCGCCGACGACCAGCCCCGGGAGCAGCCCGCGGGCGTCCGCCGGCAGTCCGTCGGTGGCCGAGCGCAGTCCTTCGCGCAGGCGGCCGGCGATCCGCTGCGGCAGGCTCGGCGGCGCCAGCTGCCGGGGTGGCCCGTGGACGACCAGCAGCGCGGCGGACTCGGTGTCGTGGCCCTCCCCCGCCGACCGCACCTCGGCCTCCACCGCCAGCCGCTGGGACGGGAGCAGCCGCTGCCAGGCCCCGCCCTCGGCTCCTCGGACCATGACGGTCACCGGCGTACGCGTGCGGGTGGCCCGCCCGTCCGGGAGCGGGGTGACCCGGTCGGCCACCGCGTCCACGGTGGTGAGCGTCTGCCCGCCGCCCGGGCCGCTCCTGGAGGTGTGGACCTGCGGGTCCCCCGCGACGGTCAGCTCCACCTCCACCACCGGGGACGGCGCTCGCGGCTCGGCGGCCACGGACGCCCGGGCGAGCTCCGGCAGCGGACCGCGGTGGAGGTCGGCGGTGTGCAGCGGGGTGGCGATCGCGGCCGCCGCGCCCGTGAGCAGGACGGCGGCCAGCGTCGCTGTGGCCCCGCGCCGGCGCAGGACCCCCGGCCGGATGAGCAGCAGGACACCCGCGAGGGCGGCGGCGCCCGCCGCGGCGAGGACCAGGGCCCGGTACCCCGGCTCCAGCCGCAGGAGTGCCGCCGTGACTGCCCAGGCCAAGGCGGCGGGCAGCAGCAGCCGGAAGTCGGCGCCCGGGGAGCGCGGCGTGGCGGCCGGGGAACGCGGCGTGGCGGCCGGGGAACGCGGCGCGGCGGCCGGGCCGACGGGCATGACGGGAACGGACACGGCGGTACCTCCTTTCGAAGGCCGGGAAGCGGACGGAGACGACAGCGGTGGAGGCGTCAGAGGGTGAGCAGCGGACGGAGCTCCGCGTACGTGCGGGCGCCGATGCCGCTGACCTGCCGGAGCTGGTCGAGGGAGCGGAAGGAGCCGTGCGAGGTGCGGTAGGCGAGGATGCGCTGGGCGAGGGTGGGGCCGACGCCGGGGAGGGTGTCGAGCTGTTCGAGCGTGGCGCGGTTGAGGCTGACGGGTGGTCGGGGCACGGCGGCACCCGGAGGTCCGCTCCCGACGGCCGGGGCAGGGACGGACGCCGGTTCACCGACCAGGATCTGCTCACCGTCCACCAGGACGCGGGCCAGGTTGAGGTTCCTGGTGTCCGTCTCCGGCAGCGGACCGCCGGCCGCCCGCAGGGCGTCGGCCACCCGGGAGCCGCCGGGCAGGGTGTGCAAACCGGGGACGTGGACCCGCCCGCCGATGTCCACCACGACGCCCGCCCCGGTGCCGGCGGCAGGCCCGGCTCTGGGATCGACGGCAGGGTCAACGGCAGCGGCGTCAGCGGAGGCGGCCGGCTCGGAGCCCGACGGTGCCGCGACCGCCGCCAGTGCCGGAACGGCGACCGTTTCCGGCCGGGCCAGCCAGAAGTGCTGCACGGCATAGCCGACCGCGAACAGCAGCAGGACGGCCAGCCCGGCCACCGCCCGCCGGTCGAGCGCCAGCGCCGAGGGGAACGGGGAGAACCGCGGGCGCGCCCGGGCCTCCGGCGGGTCCGCCGCACCATCCGCACCCGGCGGCACCGGCGGCGGTACGCCGGTCGACGGTACGCCGGTCGACGGCGGCACCTCCGCCGACGGCCGCACCCCGCCCGACGGCCGCGGAGGCGAAGCCGTCTCCGCGGAACCGTCCTCCGGCTCGTCACCCACCGGCAGCAGCGCGGCCATCCGCAGCCGTACCGTCTCGTCGATCGCATGGCGCTTCGCCGCGCCCAGGCCCATGGTCGTCATGCCGAGGACGGTAGGAGTCCGCCGGCGATCGCGCGGAAATTAACCGAACCCTGTGGATAACCCGGGGGTTGTGGACAAAAGCGTCACTCACAGGAGTGAACAAGGCCGTTCGAACGTGACCAACCCGCCCGCCAAACGGCCTGACCGGCCGCCACCACCGCCTCAACCGCCACCCTCAACCGCCACCCACGACCGTCACCGGCGACCGCCCGCCGCCCCCTCAGCGCGGCGCGACCACCACCGCGAGCAGCCCCGGCCCGACGTGCGCCCCGATCACCGCCCCCACCTCGCCCACGTACAGCTCCCGCAGCCCCGGCACCCGGGCCCGCAACCGCTCCGCGAGGGGTTCGGCCCGGTCCTCGGCCGCCAGGTGGTGCACGGTGATGTCGACCTCCCGCTCCCCCGACCGCTCGACCGCGATCTCCTCCAGCCGCGCGATCGCCCGCGACGCCGTCCGCACCTTCTCCAGCGGCTCGATCCGCCCGCCGTCCAGGTGCAGCAGCGGCTTGACCGCCAGGGCCGAGCCGAGCAGCGCCCGCGCCGCCCCGATCCGGCCGCCCCGGCGCAGGTGCTCCAGGGTGTCGACGTAGAAGAACCCGCTGGTCCCGGCCGCCCGCCGCCCGGCCGCCTCGGCCGCCTCGGCGAGGCCCTGCCCGGCCGCGATCGCCTCGGCCGCCGCCAGCACGCCGTACCCGAGCGCCATCCCGACCAGCCGGCTGTCCACCACCCGCACGGGTACGGGGGCCTCGGCCGCGGCCAGCCGGGCGGCCTCGACGGTGCCGGACAGTTCGCCGGAGATGTGCACCGAGACGATCCCCTTCGCCCCGGCCTCGGCGGCCGCCCGGTAGGTGGCGGCGAAGGTCTCCGGGTTCGGCCGGGAGGTGGTCACCCGCTGCTTGCCGCGCAGCGCCTCGGCGACGTCCTTCGGGGAGATCTCGACGCCCTCGCTCAGGACCGAGTCACCGACCGCGACGCTCAGCGGGACCACCGTGATCCCGTGCCGGTCGAGGGCCTCCTGCGGCAGATAGGCCGTGGAATCGGTGACGAGCGCGAGGTCGGAGGGCATGAGCCGGAGGTTACTCCCCGTCGGTCCGGGAGGACAGCGCCCGGCGCGGCCGGCGGCCGGAGGCCCGCCGCGCGCGACCGGACCAGCTGGCCGGAGCCCCGTCGACCGCCCCACGCCGAGCCCCCGGATCAGCCCGCCGAAGGCCCCGCCGAGGGCTTGCGCAGCCGCTGCGCCAGCTTGGTCAGCGGATCGGCCAGCCCGAGCAGCTCCTCCGCACTCGGCCGCCCCTTCCCGTCGGTCAGCCCGGCCCGAGCCGCACCCCCAGAACCGGTGGCACCCGGAGCCGGCGCCCCGGCAGCGGACGAGGACGACGACGAGACCGAGGACGACGGGGCCGAGGACGAGGACGCACCCCCCGCGACGTCCCAGTGCCGCAGCGCCCCCGCCTCGCTCTCGCACTCCTGGCTCAGCCGGCTCAGCTCGTCGTCCGCGAACCGGTGCATCCGGTCCTGCGCCGCCCAGCGCATGGTCTCCGCCGAGTGCGTGATCCGCTCCGCCCGCTCGCGCAGTTCCGGCAGCTTGGCGGCGATCCGCCCGGTGTCCGGCTCGCGCTCCAGCGTCCGGAGCTCCCCGTCGAGTTCGGCGGCGTGCGCGTCGAGCCGGTCGAGCAGGGCGAGCGCCTCGCCGAGCTGGCCGTCCTGCGCGAGGCCGCCCTCCAGCACCTGCCGGGTGCCGTCGAGCGAGGTCCGCAGGCCGAGCCGGACGGCTGCGATCTGCGCGGGCGGGCCGACCTTGGTGTACGTCTTCGCCTTGAGGGTGGCGGTCTCCACGGCGCGCCGGGCGCTGGCCTCGTGCTTCTCGATCTTCGCGCCGACGGCCTTGGCGGCCTTGACCGTACCGACCACCGCCAGGACCATCACCGCGACCCCGAAGAGCAGGACCAGCCCGATCATCACGCCGAACACGTCCATCGCGCGCCACCTTCCGCCGTCGTTCCGGCCCCCACCGGGCCCAACGCGGGCCGCATCGCCGAGGGTTCCACGGTAGCCGCCGGAACCCGCCCGGGGGCAGCCGGAGAGGCCCCGGCGAACGGAGATCAGGGTCAGATCCGGGATCTCCCCGAGGGCCCCGACCACCCCGAGAACCTGGCGCCCCTGAGCGCCCGACCACACCAAGGGCCCGGCACCCCCGAAAGCCCCTGAGCGCCCCGGAAACGCCGAACGGGCGCCCCGAAGGACGCCCGCCCGACCACTGCCACGGTCACCGCCGCCGACACTCCCACCGCAGCGACAGCCGCAGCACGAGCACCGACAGCACCGGCAGCACAGACAGCACCGACAACACTCAGCCGGTGACGATGTTCACCAGCTTCGGCGCCCGCGCGATCACCTTCCGCACCTCGGCCCCGCCGATCGCCGCGACGACCGCCGGCTCCGCCAGCGCCAGCGCCTCCAGCTCGGCGTCCGAGATGCCCGGCGCCACCTCCAGCCGCGCCTTGACCTTGCCCTTGATCTGGACCACGCAGGTCACCGTCTCGTCCACCACGTACGCCGGGTCCGCGACCGGGTAGTCGGTGTGCGCCAGCGACTCGGTGTGGCCCAGCCGGCGCCACAGCTCCTCGGCCACGTGCGGGGCCAGCGGAGCGACCATCAGCACCAGCTGCTCGGCCACCGTCCGCGGCGTGGAGCCGCGCTTGACCAGGTAGTTGTTCAGCTCGATGGCCTTGGCGACGGCCGTGTTGAAGCGCAGCCCGGCCATGTCGCCGCGGATGCCGTCGATCGCCTTGTGCAGGGCGCGCAGCGTCGCGTCGTCCGGCTCCTCCTCGGTGACGACCAGCTCGCCGGTGGTCTCGGAGACGATGTTGCGCCACAGCCGCTGCAGGAAGCGGTACGAGCCGACGACGGCGCGGGTGTCCCACGGGCGGGAGACGTCCAGCGGGCCCATCGACATCTCGTACAGGCGCAGCGTGTCGGCGCCGTACTCGTCGGCGATGTCGTCCGGCGCGACGGCGTTCTTCAGGGACTTGCCCATCTTCCCGGCCTCGCGCTTGACCGGCTCGCCCTGCCAGAAGTACTGGCCGTCGCGCTCCTCGACCTCGGCGGCGGGCACCGGGAAGCCGCGCTCGTCGCGGTAGACGTCGGCGGTGATCATGCCCTGGTTGAACAGCTTGTGGAACGGCTCGACGGACGAGACGTGGCCCAGGTCGTGCAGCACCTTGTGCCAGAAGCGCGCGTACAGCAGGTGCAGCACGGCGTGCTCGGCGCCGCCGACGTACAGGTCGGCGCCGCCGGCCGGCTTGGTCTCCGTCGGGCCCAGCCAGTACCGCTCGTTGGCCGGGTCGACGACCGCCGCGGAGTTCGACGGGTCGACGTAGCGCAGCTCGTACCAGCAGGAACCGGCCCAGTTGGGCATGGTGTTGGTCTCGCGGCGGTACTTCCTGACGCCGTCGCCCAGGTCCAGTTCGACGTTGACCCAGGCCTCGTTGCGCGACAGCGGGGTCTCCGGCGAGGAGGTGGCGTCGTACGCGTCGTAGGTGCGCGGCGAGTAGTCGTCGACCTCGGGGACCTCGACCGGCAGCATCGACTCGGGCAGCGCGTGCATGACGCCGTCCTCGTCGTAGACGATCGGGAAGGGCTCGCCCCAGTACCGCTGACGGCTGAACAGCCAGTCGCGCAGGCGGTAGTTGACGGTGCCCTCGCCGATGCCGCGCTCGGCCAGCCAGGCGGTGGCGGCGGCCTTGGCGTCGACGACGCTCAGCCCGTTCAGCGACAGGTCGCCCTCGGGGCGGGCGGAGTTGACGATGACGGAGTCGTAGGTGTCGAACGCGTCGTCCCACGCGGCCGGGTCGGTGCCGCGGCCGTCGGTCGGCTCGACGACGCAGCGCATCGGCAGCGCGAAGGCGCGGGCGAAGGCGAAGTCGCGGTGGTCGTGGGCGGGGACGGCCATGATGGCGCCGGTGCCGTAGCCCATCAGCACGTAGTCGGCGATGAACACCGGCACGGGCTCGCCGCTGACCGGGTTGACGGCGTAGGCGCCGGTGAAGACGCCGGTCTTGACCTTGGCCTCGACCTGCCGCTCGACGTCCGACTTGGCGGCGGCCGCGGCGCGGTAGGCGGCGACGGCCTCGGCGGGGGTGGCGGCGCCGCCGGTCCACTCGGCGGGCACGCCCTCGGGCCAGGCGGCGGGGACGATCGAGTCGACCAGGCCGTGCTCGGGGGCCAGCACCATGTAGGTGGCGCCGAACAGGGTGTCGGGCCGGGTGGTGAAGACGGTGATCTTCCGGTCGCCGGGGGCCGCGAAGTCGACCCGGGCGCCCTCGGAGCGCCCGATCCAGTTGCGCTGCTGCAGCTTGATGGCCTCGGGCCAGTCCAGCAGGTCCAGGTCCTCGATCAGCCGGTCCGAGTACGCGGTGATGCGCATCATCCACTGGCGCAGGTTGGACTTGAACACCGGGAAGTTGCCGCGCTCGGAGCGGCCGTCCGCGGTGACCTCCTCGTTGGCCAGCACGGTGCCCAGGCCCGGGCACCAGTTGACCGGCACCTCCTTGGCGTAGGCCAGCCGGTACTCGCCCAGCACCTCGTCGCGCTCGGCGGCGGACAGCGACGCCCAGGCGCGGCCGCCCGGCAGCTCACGCGCGCCGGACTCGAACTCGGCGACCAGCTCGGCGATCGGACGGGCCTTGCGGGCGTCCGCGTCGTACCAGGAGTTGAAGATCTGCAGGAAGATCCACTGGGTCCAGCGGTAGTAGTCCGGGTCGATCGTGGAGATCGAGCGGCGCGGGTCGTGGCCCAGGCCCAGCCGGCGCAGCTGCTGGCGCATGTTGGCGATGTTGGCCTCGGTGGAGACCCGCGGGTGGGTGCCGGTCTGCACCGCGTACTGCTCGGCGGGCAGGCCGAAGGCGTCGTAGCCCAGCGTGTGCAGCACGTTGTGGCCGGTCATCCGCTGGTAGCGGGCGAAGACGTCGGTGGCGATGTAGCCCAGCGGGTGGCCGACGTGCAGGCCCGCGCCCGAGGGGTACGGGAACATGTCCATGATGAAGCTGTGCGGCTTCGCGGCGACGTCGCCGGCCGCCGGGTCGGCCAGCGCACCGGTGGGGTTGGGGGCGTGGAAGGTGCCCTCCTTCTCCCAGATGTCCTGCCAGCGGGACTCGATCTCGGCCGCCAGCGCGGCGCTGTACCGGAACGGCTCGGTCGCGGTCTCGGCCGCGCCGGACGCAGGGGTCGTCTCGCTCATGGTCCTTCAAGCTCCATCGGTGTCAGTTGGCGAACCGCACAGGCGGCCGGCCCGTGGACCCGGCCCGGGACGGGGTCGGGGGCGGAAAACAAAAAATCCCCTCGCAGGAGGGGACGCCACGCCGACTCCGGCACCGCCCGGGGGCGCAGCCGGTCCTGGTCAGCGCGGCCGGCTAAGGAGCAGGCGCACGGTTCGCATGGGCTCAGGGTACCGCAAGCGGGTCAGCGCGCTCCCGGGAGCCCCGGCCGCAGCACCGCCCCGCAGCACCGCACCCGCGCGGCCCGCCCCGGCCGCCGCACCGCCCCGCAGCACCGCACCGGCGCGCCCCGTCAGCGCGCCGCCGCCCGCCCCGCCGCGTCGAACTCCCGCAGCGCCTTCGCCAGCCGCTCGGACTGCATCCCCGCCGCGAGCGAGCGCGCCAGCGCGGCGGTGCGGGCCGCCTCCCGCTGGTCGCCGAGCCTGCGGTGGGCCTCGGCGAGGCGCACCATCAGCAGCGCCTTGGAGCGGGCCCGCCCCGGGCCGAGCCCGGCCACGGCCTCGGCGAGCAGCACCTTGGCCAGCCGGTGCTGGCCGAGCGCGAGCCGCCCCTCCCCCACCATCCCGGCGAGGGCGGCCCGGGCCTCCTCGGCGCCGGGCAGGCCGTCCAGCTCGGCGACGGCCCGGGCGGCGGCGGCCTCGGCCCGTTCGGCCTCGCCCCGGCGGCCGTACGCGCGGGCGAGCCGGCCGCGCTGGCAGGCCCGGGCGGTGGGGCTGAGCGCGGCGCCGTGGGTGTCCATTGACGCGGATTCGCGAGCTGATCTCCTCGGCAAGCTCCGCATTCACTCT
>NZ_JBEXJK010000324.1:0-9541 GCF_040609095.1 Kitasatospora sp. NPDC004799 | reverse complement strand
AAGGGCGTCACCTCGTCGTAGGCCTCGTACAGGAGCTGGTCGTAGGCGATGGCCGCCGTCGCGAGCGGCTCGGTGCGCACCGTCCTCGGGCTGGTCTTCGCGGCCGGCGGCGTCACCGTCGCCGCCGTCGCCACCTCCCTGGACGGCGGCAAGGCCGCCCAGAGCGCGATGGGCGTGGTGATGTGCTTCATGCTGGCCGTCGCCCTGCTCGGCCCCTGGCTGGCCCGGGCCGCCACCGCGGTGCTCGGCGTCCCGCTGCGGGCCGGCGGCGCGCCCGGCTCGCTGGCCGCCGACAACGCCCGCGCCAACGCCCGCCGGCTGGCCTCCGCGATCACCCCGATCGTCCTGGTCACCGCCTTCTGCGGCACCCTGCTGATCCTGCAGAGCACGCTGCGCCACACCAGCGGCGAGAACGTCCGGGCCGGCGTCACCGCCGACCACGTGATCGGCGCCGCGGGCCCCGGCCTGCCCGCCGGGACGGCCGAGCGGGCGGCCCGGGTGCCCGGTGTGGACACCGCCGTCGGCGTGCTGCGCACCGGCGTCGTCTTCGAGACCATGGGCCAGCTGTCCTCCGCCCCCGTGCTCGGCGTCGACGGCGACCCGGCCCGGCTGCCGAAGGTGCTCGACCTGGGCGTGCGCGCCGGCACGCTCGCCGACCTCGGCCGCGCCCCTGACACCGTCGCGCTGAGCGTCACGCTGGCCGACGCGCTCGGTGCGAAGGTCGGCGACCGGGTCCCGCTCCGGCTCGGCGACGGCACCGCCGTGCGGCCCGCCGTGGTCGCGCTGTACGACCGCGGGCTCGGCGTCGGGCAGGCGCTGCTGCCCCGGGCCGCGGTGGCCGCTCACGTCACCGCCGGGTACGACCACCAGGTGCTGGTCGCCGACGCGCCGGGCGCCGACCGCGCGGCGGTGGCCGCCGGGCTGGGCCGGCTGGCCGGGACCGCCGGGACCGACCGGAACGGGTTCGTCGTGACCGACCGGGACGGCTTCGTCGCCCGGGCCGACAAGGACATGGAGCTCAGCGGCTGGGCCAACACCGTGATGGCCGCCGTGCTCGGCGGGTTCGCCGCCGTCAGCGCCGCCAACACCCTGGTGATGACGGTGCTGGACCGGCGCCGCGAGGTCGCGCTGCTGCGGCTGGCCGGCACCACCCGGAGCCAGGTGCGCGGCATGATGCGCTGGGAGGCGCTGCTGGTGGCCGCGACCGGGCTGGTGGTCGGCTCGGTGATCGCCGGGCTCACCCTGGTGCCGGTGGCCCGGGGCGTGGCCAACACCACCCCGTACGTGCCGCCGATGCTCGCCCTGCCGCTGGTCGCCGGCGCGGTGCTGCTCTGCCTGCTGGCGACCGGGGTGCCGGCCCGGGCGCTGCTGCGGACCCGGCCGGCGGCGCTGGGCGCGGTGCAGCGGTAGCGGGTGCGCGTCCGGGTGAGGCCTGCCGATGAGGCCCGCCGACCTCACCCGGACGGCCGAGTGCCGGAGGGCGTGCGCTGCGCCCTCCGGCACTCCTGCCCTAGCGTCGCGGGAAGGGGACCGCCGACGGACGGAGCCGCCGCATGACCACCCCCGCCGAACGCCGCCGGCGCGGCCGGGCCGCCCGGGAGCGCGTCTCCCGCTCCGCCCACGGCCGGTGGATCCCGGCCGCCGACCGGCCCGACCCGCTCGGGCTGCTGGAGCGGCAGGGCGAGGACCGGGTCGCCCGGCTGCTGCCGATCCGCTACGGGCGGATGGCGGAGAGCCCGTTCGCCTACCTGCGCGGCGCCGCCGCCGTCCAGGCGGCCGACCTCGGGGCCGTCCCGGACACCGGGATCACCGTCCAACTCTGCGGCGACGCCCACCTGTTGAACTTCGGCGTGTACGCCTCGCCGGAGCGCGCGCTGCTCTTCGACGTGAACGACTTCGACGAGACCTTCCCCGGCCCCTTCGAGTGGGACGTCAAGCGGCTCGCCGCCAGCGTCGCCGTCGCCGCCCGGGACAACGGCCTGGACGAGCGGCGGGTGCGGCGGGCCGCGCTCACCGCCGTCCAGGGGTACGCGAGCGCCATGCGGCGACTGGCCGGGTTGGGCGAACTCGACGTCTGGTACGCCCGGGTGGACACCGCCGACCTGCCCGCCGTGCTGCGCAAGCCGAGGCAGCGCGAGCGGGTCGAGGCCGACCTCGCCCACGCCCGGAGCCGCACCAACCTGCAGGCCCTCGGCAAGCTCACCGAGGAGCGGGACGGGCGGCGCCGGATCATCAGCGCGCCGCCGCTGATCGAACCGCTGAAGCGGACCGAACTGCGCGGCATCGGCAAGGTGTTCAGCGACTACCGGGCGACCCTCGCGGAGGAGCGCCGACTGCTGCTGGACCGCTACCGGTTCGTCGACGCGGCGACCAAGGTGGTCGGCGTGGGCAGCGTCGGCACCCGGTGCTACATCGTGCTGCTGGAGGGCCGGGACGGCCGCGACCCGCTGTTCCTCCAGCTCAAGGAGGCCGGGCGGTCGGTGCTGGAGGACCACCTGCCACCGCTGCGGGCGGAGGCCGAGGTGGCCGCCCACCACGGCGGCCGGCGGGTCGTCACCGGCCAGCGCCTGATGCAGGCCGCCAGCGACATCTTCCTCGGCTGGACCACCGGCCCCGCCGGGCGCCACTTCTACGCCCGCCAACTGCGCGACATGAAGGGCTCGACGGACATCGCCGACCTCCGGCCCGCCGGCCTGCGAGCCTACGCCGACCTCTGCGGCCGCACCCTCGCCCGGGCCCACGCCCGCACCGGCGACCGCCTCGCCGTCGCCGGCTACCTCGGCAGCGCGGACACCTTCGCCGAGGCCGTCGCCGACTTCGCCGTGCGCTACGCGGACCGGACGTCGGCCGACCACGGCGAACTGCTGGCGGCGATCGCGGACGGCCGGGTGACGGCGACGCGCGGCGTGTGACCCGGGCGCGGCGGACGCGGCAGACGCGGCGTTCGGACCGCGGGTGGCTGGCCGGCCCGAGGTCGCCGGCCGGTGAGCAGTGGGCCGGCACGAGGTTCGTGCGCTCGGGCCGGGCGTCGCCCCGGTCCCCGGTCCGGCCACTGCCCGTTCCACCGTGCTGACCGTCCAGGGCCGCCCGCCCCCGGGGACCCCGGGGGCGGGCGGCCTGTTCGGACGCCGTATCGGGCTCCGTGTCCGGCTCCGGCTCAGCCGAGCCGCGGCCGCACCGCCGCGACCAGCAGTGCGGCCGCGACCAGGAGGCCGCCGGCGTAGAACGGCCCGAGGTCGCCGGCCGTCGTGCCGAGGGTGGTGGCGGCGAGGAGCGGTCCGGCGGTGGCGCCGAGGTTGAGCGCGGCGGTCGCGTAGGCGCCGGCCAGGGTGGGGGCGCCGGCCGCCTCGTACAGCACCCGGGTGATCAGGGTGCCGCCGACCGCGAAGGACAGCGCGCCCAGCAGGAAGACCAGCGGCAGCAGCGCGCCCGGTGCGTGCGCCGCGGCGGCGAGCGCGGGCCAGCCGATCAGCAGCAGCGGGCCGCCGGCGGCGAGGACCAGGCCGGGGCGCCGGTCCGCGAGCCGCCCGGCGACGGTGATCCCGGTGAACGACCCGGCCCCGAACAGCACCAGCGCGACCGGCACCCACAGCTCGTCCAGCCCGGCGGGGCCGGTCACCACGGGGGCGAGGAAGGTGAAGCCGCCGAAGGTCGCCGCGTTCACCAGCGCGGCGAGCAGCAGCGCGCGCCGCAGCCGGGGTGCGCGCAGTTCGGCGAGCTCCGCCCGCAGGGCGGGGGCCGGGGCGGTGGGACGGTCGGCCGGACTGGCCTCGGAAGGTCGGCCCTTGGTGCCGCCGCCGACACCGAGCGCGACGCCGACGGCGGCCGGCAGGCAGAGCAGCGCGACCGCCCAGAACGCGGCGCGCCATCCGAACAGCGCGCCCAGCACCGCGCCGCCGGGGACGCCGACGACCGTCGCCACCGTCGTCCCCGACAGCAGCACCGCGAGCGCTCGCCCCTTCCGGTCCGCCGGGACGAGTGCGGCGGCGGTGGTCAGGGCCACCGCCAGGAACCCGGCGTTGGCGAGCGCGGCGACCACCCGGGTGGCGAGCAGCACCGGGAAGCTCGTGGTGACGGCCCCGACGGCGTGCGCCGCCGCGAAGGCCAGGACGAAGGCGAGCAGGCTGCCGCGCCCCGGCCGGTTGCGGGCGAGCCCGGCCATCAGGGGCGCGCCGACGGCCATCCCGACCGCGAAGGCCGAGGTGAGCCCGCCGG
The DNA here is from genome assembly GCF_040609095.1 of Kitasatospora sp. NPDC004799. Taxonomy (NCBI): domain Bacteria; kingdom Bacillati; phylum Actinomycetota; class Actinomycetes; order Kitasatosporales; family Streptomycetaceae; genus Kitasatospora; species Kitasatospora sp. NPDC004799. The sequence goes on along the minus strand of NZ_JBEXJK010000324.1, from coordinate 5,326 downwards.
CCGTACCGACGGTGACGCCGAGGTCGGCGGCGAGGCCGGGCAGCAGCCCGGCGAGCATGAACTCCGAGGTGCCCATGGCGAACACGGCCAGGGCGAGCAGATAGAGCGGGAGGGGCATCGAGAGGCTCCGAGGAGGCGGTGGGAACGAGGAACGGACGTCTCGTCACCGCACGCTCAGCCCCCGGGCGGCGCAGGCGCTGCGCTCGCTCGGACCTCGGTGGTTCGGCGTATCCGGGGTTCAGGGGGCTGACGGCGCGTGACCGAAAGCCCCCACCCTGGATGCCTCAGGGCTCGACATGCCCCGCAGGCTACCCGACCGCCCACTCCCGAAGCACCCGGTTTTCGACGATGCGCCTGGGGCGCATGGGGTTGGTGATCAACTCTGCGCTTCGATGTCGTCAAAATCGATCAGTAGTTGTTCATTTTTGACCCATTCAAAAAACTAACGGACGATCGCGTCGGTCTCGTGGCCGAGCTGTGTAGCTTTCCGATCGGTTCGGGTGGTCAAGTGCTGCATCTGGAACCGAAGTTGTTTCCACTGAGTGCGGGTGTGCCCCTGAGGGGCCCTCGCAGAAGCGAAGGGGAGGGGTTCCATGCCTGACATCGACCTCGGAGTGGCGTCGGACTGGACGGACGGCGACTACAACGGCCGCGTCAAGCTGCGGCAGAACCCGGTCCTCCAGTCCGCGGCCAAGAAGGACGTGGTCGTCAGCACGCCGACGAGCATCGAACTGTCGGTGAACACGAACCTCGAGGTCGACCAGCGGACGGACAGGATCTACTTCACGACCCACTACGGCACCACGAAGAAGGTCATCGCCGTGCTGGACTCCGACGGCAACCTGTCCATCGCGGGCCAGGTGTTCACGCGCCAGGGGAACCTGACCTACTAGCGCTACCGGGGCCCGTGCGCCCAGCGGAGGGCGCGGGCCTCCGTCAGGTGGCCAAGTCTCCCACCTGGCAGTGACATTGTTTCCACTGGAGAGCGGGCGTACCCCGGCGGCCGCACACGCGAGGGCGTGCGGGCGGGGGCCGGGAGCGCGACCCGCGGGATCGAAGGGGAGGGCCTCCATGGCTGACATCGACCTCGGCGTGGCGTCGGACGTGAAGACCGGCGACTACAACGGCCGCGTCAAGCTGCGGCAGAACCAGGTCGAGCCGACCTCTGGCAAGAAGGACGTGGTCATCAGCGGTCCGGAGAGCATCGAACTGTCGGTGAACACGAACTGGAGCAGCAGCCAGGAGGCGGACAAGTTCTACTTCTCGACCCACCACGGCAGCACGCACAAGATGCTCGCGGTGCTGGACTCCGACGGCAACCTGACCGTCGCCGGCCGGCTGATCACGGGCCAGAAGAACCTGACCTACTAGGTCGCGGGCCCGGCTGTTCGCCCGGCGCGGCGGCCGGTGCGGCGGCCGGTGCGGAGCGCCCGACGGGGCCGGGGATCCACCCGCTCACGGGAGCGTGCGGATCTCCGCCAGGCGGCCGAGTGCCCCACCTGGCAATGACGTTGTTTCCACTGAAGAGCGGGCGTTCCCCGGCGGCTCCACCCCTGACGGCGTGGGGCGGGTGCCGGGAGCGTGACCCGCGGGACCGAAGGGGAGGACCACCGTGCCTGACATCGACCTCGGCGAGGCGTCGGCCTGGCGGGAAGGCGACTACCACGGCCGCGTCAAGCTGCGGCAGAACCAGATCTACCCGACCTCGCCCAAGAGGGACGTGCTGATCAGCGGCCCGGAGAGCATCGAGCTGTCGATCAACACCAACCTGGAGGTGGACCACGCGAAGAACAAGTTCTACTTCACGACCCACTGGGGCAACACCAAGAAGATCGTCGCGATCCTGGACTCCGCCGGCAACCTCTACCTCGCCGGCGGCGTGACCGAGGGCCAGTACCAGATCGAACTGGGCTACTAGGCAGCTGGGCGGTCTCCAAGACCCCGAGGTCCGCGCACTCTCCGGAGCGCGCGGACCTCGGTGCTGTGCCCGCCCGGCCGGCCGCGGGCGCAGCGGGCCTGAACTGCGCGAACGGCGGGCGGGATTGTCAGTGGCGTGTGCAAGGGTGGCCCCATGCTGGCGATCGCGGTGCAGACGAACGAGACGCGGCACCTGAGGGTGACCGCGGAGGAACTGGCGGGGATGGTCCGGCGCATCGGCGCGCCGGACGACCGCTTCCTGGTCGTGGAACGGATACCGGACCTGCCGGACGTGTACGTGCAGGTGTGGCACGCCGAGGGCGAGGACTACACGCTGGAGCACCGGGACGGTTCCGCCGGGCGGCACTTCGAGGTGCGGCTGGACGGGCCCGAGCCGGTGGTCGAGGCGATGACGGGCTGGGCGCGCGGTGCGGCGGGCTGGGACGACGGCCTGGACTGGAAACCGCTCGACCTGGGCCCGGCGCCGGAGCCGGTGCCGCCGCTCGAACTGGACGAGGGCGAGCGGCGGGACCTGGAGGACCGGTTGCGGCTGACCCTGGCCTGCGGCTACACCGACCGCGCCCGGCTCGCCGAACAGGCCGAGGAGTACCTGGTCTCCGGTGACCGCCGTCCGCTCTCGCGCCCCCAGGCCGAGCAACTCGCCGACCGGCTCTGGCTGGAGCGCGTCGGCGAGCAGACCGGCTGGATCGGTGAGACCGACCCGGAGCGCCTCACCCGGGCCTTCGCCGCGCTGGAGGCCCGCGGCATCACGGCCCGCGAGGACTTCACCTGCTGCCGCTCCTGCGGCGACGCCGAGATCGCCGCCGCCGGGGCCCCCGACGCCCGCGGCTTCGTCTTCTTCCACTCCCAGTGCACTGAGTCCGCCGCCCTCGGCCACGGCCTGTCCCTGCTGTACGGCGGTTTCGACGGCTCCCCGGAGACGGTCGTCGCGGTGGGGAAGGAGGTGGTCGCCGCCCTCGCGGCCGTCGGCCTCCCGACGGCCTGGAACGGGGACCCGTCCCACGCGATCGAGATACGCCCGCTCCTGTGGCGCCGCCGCCTCGGCACCTGAGGCCGTAGGGGGCACCGTTCGGTCCCAGCCGGCGGGTGGTCAGGGGCGGCGGGTCCGGCGCCCCGGCCCGGCCCCGGCGCCTGTGTGTCGGCAGGGCCGGGCCGGGGCGTCAGCGACTCACGGGACCAGGATCCGCAGGGCGGCCTTCGCCACCGTGACCTCCACCGGGAGCGCGGCGATGAACTCCCCGTCGGCGTAGGCGGTGATGCCGGGGGACTCGATCCGCAGGGACTCGGTGCGCAGGGTGGTGACCTCCGGGTGGGTGACGTGGGTGCCCTTGAAGAGGGTCGGGAAGAAGCGGGCGATGCGCAGCCGGGGCATGGCGTCGACGAGGGTGACGTCGAGCAGGCCGTCGTCGGGGAGCGCGGCGGGGCACATCAGCATGCCGCCGCCGTAGCTGCGGGTGTTGCCGACGGCGGCCAGCGTGAGGTCGCGTTCGATGACCGTGCCGTCGGCGAGGGTGATCCGGAACGGCAGCGGCCGCAGGTTGGCGAACTCGGCGACGATGGCGAGGTTGTAGCGCATCCGCCCGCGCGGCCAGCACAGCCGGTTGGCGCGGTCGCTGACCAGGGAGTCGAAGCCGGTGGCGAGCACGGAGCCGTACCAGCGGACGGCGCCGTCCGGGCCGGTGATCCGGCCGAGGTCGACGCCGCGGGTGCGCCCGGCGGCGATCACGTCGGCGGCGGCCTCGGGCGAGCCGAGCGGCAGGCCGTACTCGCGGGCGTGGTCGTTGCCGGTGCCGGCCGGTATCACGCCGAGCGGGACGGGTGTGCCGGCCAGGGCCTGGAGGGCGAGGTTGATCATGCCGTCGCCGCCGACCACCGCGACCGCGTCCACGCCGTCGGCCGCCGCCTCGCGGGCGAGGCGGACGGCGTCCTCGGGGGAGCGCCCGGCGTGCGGTTCGACCTGGACACCGAGGGCCCGCAGCCGGGCGGTGGCCCGGTGGGCGGCGGGCTCGGCGTGGCCGGCACCCGCCGCCGGGTTGGTGAGAACGGCGACCCTGCGGACGGTTCTCACCTCGTTCACGGGATCAACTTCCCCGGGTTGAGGATGCCCGCCGGGTCGAGTTCGGCCTTGACGGCGCGCAGGATGCGCACGCCCAGCTCGCCGACCTCCTCGGTCATCCAGGGCCGGTGGTCCGCGCCGACGGCGTGGTGGTGGCTGATGGTGCCGCCGGCGCCGAGGATGGCGTCCCCGGCGGCGCGCTTGGCGGCGCCCCAGCGGGTCAGCGGGTCGTCGCCGAGGGCGGCGACGACGGTGAAGTAGAGCGAGGCGCCGGTCGGGTAGACGTGCGAGATGTGGCAGAGCACGAGGGCGCCGGGCAGCGCCCCGGTGAGCGCCTCGGTGACGGCGACCCGCAGGGCCGGCAGCCGGCTCCAGCTCGCCGCGGTCTCGAGGGTCTCGCACAGTGCGCCCGCGCCGAGCAGCGAGTCGCGCAGGTAGGGGGCGTTGAACCGGCCGTGCTCCCAGGCCCGGGCGGGGCCCTCGCCGAGCGAGGTGCCGCCGGCGGCGAGCAGCACCTCGCGGGTGAGCTGCTGCCGGGCGGCGACCTGCGCGGCGCCGCCCTCGAAGACGGTGACGGCCAGACAGCCGCTGACCGCCGGGGCGCCGCCGATCTGCTCGGTCATGGCCAGGTTGACCATGGTCTCGGCCTCGTCGGAGAGCCGGATCACGGTCGGGCCGGTGCCCTGCTGCTCGACGGCGCGCAGCGCGGCCGTGCCGGTGGCGAAGTCGGGGAAGCTCCACGCCTCGTACGCCTTGACGGCGGGCAGCGGGTGGACGCGCAGCCGGACGGCGGTGATCACACCGAGGGTGCCCTCGGAGCCGAGGAAGAGCTGGCGCAGGTCGGGGCCGGCGGCGGAGGCGGGGGCGCGGCCGAGGTCGAGCACCCCGGCGGGGGTGACGACGCGCAGCCCGCGCACCATCTCGTCGAAGCGCCCGTACCCGGCGGAGTCCTGGCCGGAGGAGCGGGTGGCCGCGAAGCCGCCGATGGTGGCGTAGCGGAAGCTCTGCGGGTAGTGGCCGAGTTCCCAGCCGTGCTCGGCGAGCAGCGCCTCCGCGGCCGGGCCGGTGAGCCCGGCGCCGAGGACGGCCTCGCCGGAGGTCTCGTCCAGGTCGAGCAGCTGGTCGAAGCGGCGCAGGTCGAGGGAGACGACGGCCCCGAAGCCACCGCGCTCGGGGTCGAGGCCGCCGACCACGCTGGTGCCGCCGCCGAACGGGACGACGGCGATGCGGCGCTCGGCGCAGACCGCGAGGACGGCGGCGACCTCCTGCTCGCTGCCGGGCAGCACGACGGCGTCGGGCGCGTCCTGCGGCGCGCGGCTGCGGCGGCGCAGC